>NZ_JASJVI010000085.1:0-16064 GCF_035019865.1 Cryobacterium sp. 10I5 | reverse complement strand
CCTCTTCGACCAGTCGTTCTAACGGGAACCCCATGAGCACATTCGGCGGACTCAACACCGCGTACACCGGCCTCGTCGCCGCCCGCCAGGGCCTCGACGTCGTCGGCCAGAACATCGCCAACGCCGGCACGGAGGGATACACCCGCCAGCGCGTGACGACCTCTTCAGTCGATGCCGTGACGCGCGTCGGCCTTTTCTCCTCCGGAGTCGGCGCCGGCCAGGGCGTCTCGGTCACCGGCATCGCCCGTCTCGGTAGTGCGAGCCTCGACGCACAGGTGCGGGCCTCTGCCGCGGCAGCCGGCTTCTCGGCAGTGCGCGCCAACTCGTTCTCCGCGATTGAGGCAGCCACCAACGAACCCGGCACGAGCGGACTGTCTGCGACCCTCTCGAAGTTCTGGGCCGGCTGGCAAGACGTCTCCAACGCCGTCGGCGACGCCGCCCCGGCCGGCGTCGTGCTGAGCCAGGCAAAGGCGGTGGCCGGCCAGATCGCGTCCAATTACCAGGCCGTCGCCACCGAGTGGACCTCGCAGCGCTCGAGCGTCGACTCGATGGTCTCAGAGGTCAATTCCGCGGCCACGCAGGTCGCCGGTCTCAACTCCCAGATCCGCCTGACGGTCGCAGCGGGCGGTTCCGCCAACGAACTCCTCGACAAGCGCAGCGCGCTCACCACGACCATCGCCGCACTGACCGGCGGCGTCGTCTCCGAGCAGGCCGACGGCACGGTCAGCGTCTTCGTCGGCGGCAACGCCCTCGTCAGCGGCGACCAGGCGCAGAGCCTGACGGCCGTCGGCCCCAGGTCGATGACTGGAACCGGGACTGTCAAGGTCGCCTGGACGAAAGACCTCGGCAACGCCTCATCGACGGCCGCTGCCATCGACGGCGGCGAACTGGCCGGAGCGCTCTCGCTGCTCGGCCCCGCGACGCTCGACGCCAACGGCAAGGGAACCGGATCGACCCTCGCTGACGTTGCGGCGACCTACAACTCCTTCGCAACAACGCTCGCCAAGAACGTCAACGCCGTCTTCAACCCCACCTCGGCCGCCACCGGGGACTTCTTCGAGGTCCCCGCCACCGGGGCCGCTGCCCTCGGCTTGACCGTGGTTCCGAAAACGGCCACAGCACTCACCGCCGCGCTCAAGGCCGCCGGCACCGGTGGGGCCCTCGATGGCTCGATCGCCGACGCCGTCTCGCAGCTGGGCGCGGGAAAGGCCACCGCCCTCGACCCTGCGACCGGCCTCCCCCTCACGTCCCCGAGCGCAGACTGGTCCAATGTCGTGACCAGCCTCGCGGTGACCACGAAGGCTGAGCTTCAGGGTGCGTCCCTGGCCAACACCACGTCGACCGCAGCGGTCAAGGCCCAGCTGTCCAACGCATCCGTCGACCTCGACGAAGAGAACGTGAGCCTTTTGATGTTCCAGCACGCGTACCAGGGCGCCGCCCGCGTCATGACCGCCGTCGACGAGATGCTCGACGTGCTCATCAACAAGACCGGATTGGTGGGACGCTGACCATGATCTCCCGTGTCACCACCCAAACCCAGATTCGCGCAGCCCAGTCGAGCCTGCAGACCAACCTCGCGAGGCTCACCCAGCTGCAGGAGCAGGCCTCGTCACTGACGACCCTGAAGAACCCTTCGGACGACCCGGCCCGCGCCGCGGATTCGCTCGCGGTTCGCGCCCAGCAGAGCGCTGTCGCCCAGTACACCCGCAACGTCGACAACGGCACCGGCTGGCTGACCACAACGGACTCGGCCCTGGCCGCGACGACGAACATCATGAACCAGGTGCGCGACATCACCGTGCAGGGCGGCAACGGCTCGCTCTCGCAGACCGCGAAGAGCGCCCTCGCCGCGCAGCTGCAGGGCCTCAAGCAGGACCTGCTCACCCAGGCGAACACGCAGTACCTCGGACGCAGCGTCTTCGCGGGCACCTCGGATGCCCCTGCAGCCTTCACGACGACCGCCGGAATCCCGGCGACCGGGGCTACCCCGGCGATTCCGGCTACGGTGACCTACACGGGCACAGCCGGTTCGACCGTCGAGCGCCGCGTTGCCGCGGACTCGACCGTGCGCGTCGACTCCAATGGTGCATCCGTCTATGGAATCGGGACCGATTCAGTGTTCAGCCTCATCGACAACATCAGCAACGCACTGGACTCGTCGACGGGCGTCGCCGCTGCCGGAGCGTCGGCGACGACGACCGCGAGCGACTACCTCTCGACCGTCGACACCCGACTGACCACGGTCATCGCCGCGCAGTCGGACAACGGCGTTCGCCAGGCACAGATCGAGAGCGCCGGTGCCGGCCTCGTCACCAAGGCCGGAACGCTCGAGGCCCAACGATCCGGGATCGAAGACGTCGACCTCGCCCAGGCCGCCCTCAACCTGAAACTCCAGGAGGTCAGCTATCAGGCTGCGCTCTCCGTGACCGCGAAGGTACTGCAGCACACACTGATGGACTTCCTCCAATGAGCGCCACCCTGACATTCGTCTCCCCTCCGCCCGGGCTCGCCCCGCTGACCGAGTTCGATCTCACCGAGATCGCCGGAGCCGACGGCCTCTACACGCTGCAGTCCGCCGAGGACCGGCACACCCGGTTGTTCGTTCTCGACGCGGCAATCTATCTGCCGGACTACTCCCCCGTCATCACCGACGAGCACGCCCTCTCCCTCGACCTGGCCGACCCCGATGAGGCTCTCGTGCTCGTCGTGACCAACCCGCGCGAAGGCGGAACGACCGTCAACCTGATGGCGCCGATCGTCGTGAACTCCACGACCGGCCGCTGCGCCCAGATCATCCTCGAGGGCCAGGACTGGTCCCTGCGCGCCGAGCTCGGCGCCGCGTAGCATCGACGCAAAATGCTGTCCTGTGGCGCGGGTTCCTGAACGGAGTCTCAGGGCATTTCCGCGTCGAATGATGAGCGATTCCGGCCGAACGGGAATAGCGTGAGATCCATCGGGGCATAGCCGCTCGGATTCACCCAACGGCTGGCCGATATCCCGAGCAATGGAGCCGTAATGCATCCGCTCATCAGCTATTTTGCAGCCCAGGACAGTCCGGGCATCTATCTCGGCTTTGGTGCCTTCCAGATCCAGCTCGGCAACCTCATCGTGATCCTCGTGATGATCCTGCTGTTCGTGCTGGCCCTGTTCCTGCCGTTCCCGAGCGGGAAGAAACGGCCATGAGCATCCGCGAGGAACGGAAGACCGAACCGGTCGAGGAGTCCTACACCTGGACCGGGAAGGCCAGGGGCTGGCTACTGAAGCACCTGCCCGCCGACAAACTGCTGCCGCAGGACCAACCGAGCTACGTCGCATCCTGGATCTACGTCTTCGGAATGGGCGCGATCGTCTCGCTCGTCTTCATCGTGGTCTCCGGCGTCGTGCTGAGCCTGAACGGCCCGGCCTGGTACCACGTCTCCGACTTCGGGCACTTCGTGAACAGCGTGCACCTGTGGAGCGTCGAGCTCTTCTTCATGACGATGGTCGTGCATCTCTGGGGCAAGTACTGGATGGCCGCCTGGCGCGGCGGGCGCACCCTCACCTGGATCACCGGCATGGGCGCCTTCCTCGTCTCGATCGTCGCGGCGTTCACCGGCTACCTGCTGCAGACTAACTTCGACTCGCAGTGGATCGCCTTCGAGGGCAAAGACGCACTCAACGCCTCGGGCATCGGCGCCTGGTTCAACGTGGCCAACCTCGGCCAGATCTTCGGGTTCCACATCGTGCTGCTTCCTCTCGCGGTCGGAGCCGTCGTCGCACTCCACGTGATCCTGGTGAGGATGCACGGGGTCGTCCCCCCGATTGATGCTGCCGAGACCGACGCCCAGCTGAGCGGCACTGCGCTGCTCGACGGCGACGCCACCGCCCGGAGCGCCGCACCGCTCGGCGACCGCGCGCAGGGCAGTCCGGGCACGAACCCGAACCGGACGGAGGCGACCCGATGAGCGCCCCGACCATGTCCCGTTCCGACCGGGATGGCCTCGCCCGCCGCCCGTGGCGCGGCACCGTGCGCGAGTACGACCTCTTCAAGGAACTCACGGTCGCCCTCGTCGTCGTCGGGCTCGTGATCGTCGGTCTCTCGGCGATCGTCGGCTCGCCCGACGAACCGAGCGTGACCCTCAAGTCCTGGGCCCAGGCCCAGCCCGCCGACTTCGTGGCAACCGCGACAGCCGAGCTCGGCGGCACGAGTGAGACCGCCGGTTACGGCCCGCCGTACAACACGACCGCCGATGCGACCCAGACCATCGGAGCCTTCGACCTGCAGAGCTTCTCCGGGGTGCAGCTGCCGATCGACACGGCTAAGGACATCGTGATCACCCCGCTGACGACGCTCAACGCGCCGCCGAGTGCCGCCCTCGACACGTGGAACGCGGCAAGCGATACCGAGAAGGCCGACTGGACCGCCGCATACACGGATGCACTTACGAACGCCCCCGACGGCGACCCGGCCCAGGTCACCACCGGCGACTACGGCCCCGTGCCGGTCCTGACCGACGCGTTGCTCACGATGGCGAGCCAGGGCGCGCTCGACGGAGTGCTGAACGCGCAGCAGTCGTTCTACAACGCCGATTACACCCGCACGATCCTGTTCCTCGGTGACGGGGCATACTTCGGCGACCTCGCGACCGCTGCGCATCTCACCGGCGACCAGTGGGGCATGATGAACGAGACGGGAAACACGCCAGGCCAGTCGTGGCTGTGGCTCTTCTCGTTCTGGTACCAAATCGAGCCGTTCGCATCCGCCCCCAACGCCGACCTTCTCGTCGTGCTCCTGATGCTCCTGCTGAGTGTGCTGTTGACGCTCGTGCCGTTCATCCCCGGCCTGAGGGACATCCCGCGGTGGATTCCGATCCACCGCCTGATCTGGCGGGACTACTACAAGAAGCGCGCGGCAGGCCGCAGCTGAGAGGCTCCGCCGGTTCGGCCCGTTCGATTGCGGACAAAACACCCTCGCCGGCGCGACGAAGGTGTTTTCTCCGCAATTCAGGGCGCGGATGCCGCAGCAACGGCGCGGGCGGAAGGTCGCTGACCGCAACACTAGGCTGGGGACGAGATCGATCGACGCCGAGGCATCCGCGCGGCCCGTCGCATCCGTGTGCCTCACCGAAAGGCCCTCTGTGCCCCGTTACGACCTCAGCCTGCCCGAGCTTCGCGACTACCGGCCGATCGTCGCCGAGCCGGACGACTTCTACGAGTTCTGGGAGGACACCCTCGCCGACGCGCGCCGCTTTCCCGACGAACCACGCCTGACCCGGGTCGACTCCCCGCTCAGCCAGGTCGAGGTCTACGACATGACCTTCAACGGATTCGCCGGGCAGCCGGTGCGCGCCTGGTTTCTGGTGCCGGCAGGCACGACCGGCCCGCTGCCCGCCGTCGTCGAGTACAACGGCTACGGCGGAGGCCGCGGCCTCCCCCACGAGCACCTCGCCTGGGTCACCGCCGGGTACGCCTACCTGTTCATGGACACCCGGGGCCAGGGCAGCGTCTGGGGCTCCGGCGGCGACACTCCAGACCCGAACGGCACCGGGCCGTCGGCCCCCGGTTTCGTGACCCGCGGCATCGAACGACCGCACGACTACTACTACCGCCGGGTCTTCACGGATGCCGCCCGCGCGATCGACGCCGTGCGCACGCTCGACCGGGTCGACCCGACCCGCGTCGCCGTGTGCGGCGGCAGCCAGGGCGGCGGAATCGCGCTCGCTGCGGCGGGCCTCAGCGAGGGACTCATCGGGGTCATGCCCGAAGTGCCCTTCCTCTGTCACTTCGAGCGGGCCGTTGAGATCACCGATGGGGACCCGTACCAGGAGATCGTGCGGTACCTCTCGGTGCACCGCGACCTCGTCGAGCAGACCTTCACAACGCTTTCCTACTTCGATGGCGTGAACTTCGCCAAGCGCGCGACGGCCCCGGCGCTCTTCTCGGTCGCCCTGATGGACCCGGTCTGCCCGCCGTCGACGGTCTTCGCGGCCCTCAACCACTACGCGGGCGAGGCGGACATCGAGGTCTACCCGTTCAACCAGCACGAGGGCGGCTCGGGCCACCACTGGCTGCGGCAGGCCGCCTGGCTCGAGGAGCGCATCCTTTAGCCCCTTTGCGCCAGCCGGTCTCCCCTGGCCCGAGTCCCCCTAACGAATTCGACGGAGTTTTTGCCCGGAAAGCGCTTAGATCGCGATCTCACGGGTGCGAAAACCCAAAATCTCCGTCGAATTGGTTAGGCCATTTGGCCCGACAAGAGTGTCGCCCTGTGGATAACTCCAGCGGGATGTCCTCAGGTGTTCTAACGTGACCGCATGCGGATCCGTGCGAGGTACCGGCTGGCGACGACGACTTTGTACGCGCCCCTCTGTACTGCCGGCCTCCTCGCCCTCACCGGGTGCGCGACGTCACCGGCGTCGATCGCGAGCCCATCTGCGTCCCCGACAGCGGATGCCCCCGCTTTCGCCTCAGAAGCCGACGCTCTCGAGGCCGCACGAACTTCATTCACCGAATACCAAGCACTATCGACGCAGATCGGCCACGAGGGCGGAGTTTCCCCCGAGCGGATGGCCGCCGTCGCTACGGGAGGAGCGCTTAAGGATGAGATTCAATCGCTTCAGGGACTAGCTGAAGGGGGTCTCCACGGTACTGGGAACCTGAGATTCGACTCATTGCGATTACAGAGCGCCGACCTTACGCACGGGACCGTCACAACGTACCTTTGCCTGGATACATCGCAAGCCGATCTGGTAGACGCATCGGGAACCAGCACGGTCTCACTAGATGTCGCCCGTCGTTATCCCCTCGAAGTTCGTTTCACTCTCCCCAATCAGAGTCGACGACTACTTGTGGAGGAGTCCGTCACATGGTCCGGCACAAATTTCTGCTGATCTTCCTGCTATTGCCGGCGCTCCTGGGATTCGCAGAAGTCACCACAGAGAGGGATCCCTGCGTGGGTTGGAAGAACCTTGCCAGCCAGTGTTCAGAACCACCACCGGTCACGGGGGTGGTGAACGGCGGGGGTGTGGACTTGTCGACGGGATTCGACTCGGGGACGGGACCCGGCGGCACCGCGTCGGGAACGGCTGACGGCACGGGTGATGCGCGCGGCGCGACCGGCTCGAGCGCTCCGCGATCGACGCCGACACCGACCGTTGCTCTGCCGTTCGTGAGGGACGGGTTCGCCGTCAACTGTCCGCTCTGTGACCCGAATCTCGTGGTCAGCATCAGCGATCTCGTCACTTTCCCGGCGGCCGTGCCCGAGCAGGGCATGGAACCCAACGGCTGGGCGATCACCGGGCTTCCGGCGAATTTCCTGGCCCGGGCATCCGTGCACGTGCGCTCGGGCGTGCTGCTCGGGTTCCCCGCCGAGGTCCGTTTCACGCCGAAGCGATTCCACTGGGACGTCGGCGACGGCACGCCCGTTGACTCCGCGACGGGCGGCGCGAGCTGGGGGACGCTCGGCGTCCCGGAGTTCTCCGACACCGCAACCAGCCACATTTTCAGGTCTACCGGCCGACACACCGTGGTGCTATCGGTTGTCTACTCGGCCGAGTACCGCGCCGGCGCACAACCCTGGCGTCCGGTGCAGGGCGCACTCACGATCGCCGCACCGCCGCTCACCGTCATCGTCAGCACGGCCTCGACCGTCCTCGTCGGCCAGGACTGCAGGGCCAGCCCATCGGGCCCCGGCTGCTGACCGAGCGCTACTTCCGCCGCGACAGCCGGATGGGCACCACGATGATCCCGACGACGGCCAGCGCGAGCAAGACGGCAAACCCCAGCATCACGAGACTCGTCCCGGCGGACAATCCCATCAGTGCCGCCCTCGTCTTCGCCCGGTGGCGACCATCGTGCGCACTACTTGCGGCGCGCGATTCGAATGGCGACAAAGACAATCGCCACGGCCACAGCGGCCATCACCGCCAAGCCCCCAACGAGAATTAGTACATGCCAGCCAGCCAGATTATTCAACATTCTCCCCCCAGAGGCCGGTTGTCGGACCGGCGATACCAGAAGGCTAGCCGACCCATGGTTCGCGCGCACTCCTTTCCGAGGGGTCCCTCTCCGGGACTGGCCGTGCGGGGACTGCCCTCCAGGCACGGCAACGCGGAATGATAGGGACTGTGCGCCGACACTCTCGCCGGCCGCACCGCAGTTTCGATTCGCCCCCTCGACCAAGGACGCCCCGCGATGACCGACGTATCCCGCTCCCTCACCATTGATGCCGGCCAGACCGGCATCCGCGCCCTGCTCCGCTCGGCCGACGGACGACACGACACGTTTGATTTCGCCGGCATTCGCACCGACCGGGAGCTGATGCCCCAGCTCGCCGATGTCGTCAAGGCCGTCGCCGCGACCGAAAGCGGCCTTTCCGACGACCTCGGCATTCGCACCCTGAGCGCCGGCATCTCCGGCTTCACGCAGTCCGACGCTGATGCCGCCGAACTCGCACTGTCGGTGCGCACCGGACTCGAACGGGTGGGCCAGTCGGTGGTCGACGCACCCGTGATCGGCGGGCTCGGCGGAGTGCTGCGCTCACCCGAGATCGCGACCCGCTTCGAGCGCGATCTCCGCCTGGTCTGGCCGGCCGCGGACATCCGCTTTCCCACCGCCAACGGTCTCGACGGCGCCGCGCTCCTGCCGAACCTGCCCGCCACCAGCGCCGTCCTCAGCCTCGTCGCGCGTTCCCGCGCCTGACCAGCGCCGAGCCCTCGCGCCCCAGCGTGCGCGCGCAAGGTTGCGCGAGAGCGCACTTTTGGCCCTTAAAACACGGTTTTAAGGGCCAAAAACGTACTCTCGCGGACGAGAATCAGCCGGTGACGCGGCGACCCGGCAGCGCCGGGCGCGGTTAGGCGAGCGGGGTCGCGGGGGCGACGGATGCCGCGGCGACCTGCATCAGGGCGGCCTCGAACGCGACCCAGGGCAGCATCGCGCACTTGACCCTGGCTGGATACTTGGAGACGCCGGCGAAGGCCGCGGCATCGCCGAGCACCTCTTCGTCGGGCTCGATCGTGCCGCGCGAGCGGAGCAGATCACGGAAGGTCGTGACCAGTGCCTCGGCTTCGGGAACGGTCAGTCCGGTCATCGTGTCCGCGAGCACGGATGCCGACGCCATCGAGATCGAGCAGCCGTCACCGCGCCAGACGAACTGTTCGATCACAGGAGCAGGGCCGGCGGCATCCGCCACCGCGGCATCCGCTGCGGTACCAGAGCCGGCGCGGACGCCGACGCGAACCGTGATCTCGTCGCCGCAGGTCGTGTTCACCTGGTGCGACTCGGCGAGACGCAGCCCCGGTGCACCGTCGGCGTCGAACACGCCGAACGGCTCTGCCGAGGCGCCGTGCCGGTACTTGGCGTGGTCGAGGATGATCTGCTGGTACAGCTGCTGCAGCTCGCTCGAGCTCATGACTTCACTCCGAAGAACGGGGCGACCTCGTGCATGGCGGCCAGGAACTGGTCGACCTCGTCGGTCGTCGTGTAGAGGTAGGTGCTGGCGCGCGTGGACGCGGTGATGCCGAGGCGGCGGTGCAGCGGCTGGGCGCAGTGGTGGCCGACCCGCACGGCGATGCCGGCCTCGTCGAGGAACTGGCCGACGTCGTGGGCATGCACCCCGGCGACGTCGAAGGCGGCGAGGCCGATGCGGTCGATGCCGGCGGCCGGTCCGAGCACCCGAACGCCGGGGATCTCGGCGAGCCCGGCCACGAGGCGCTGGCCGAGTTCGGCCTCACGAAGGGCGATCCGGTCCATGCCGGTTTCGGTCAGGTAGTCGACGGCGGCGGCGAGGGCGATCGCCTGCGAGATGCGCTGGGTGCCGGCCTCGAAGCGCTGCGGGGGCGCGAGGAACTCGGCGTGTTCCATGTCGACGGTCGTGATCATCGAACCGCCGGTCAGGAACGGCGGCAGCCCGGCGAGCAGGTCGGCCTTGCCGAAGAGCGCTCCGATGCCGGTCGGGCCGAGCATTTTGTGCCCGGAGAAGACGGCGAAGTCCACGTCGAGCGCGGCAACGTCGACCGGCAGGTGCGGCACGGTCTGGCAGGCGTCGAGCATGACGAGGGCGCCGAAGCGGTGCGCGAGCTCGACGAGCTCGGCGACGGGATTGATCGTGCCGACGACGTTGGACGCGTGGGTGAAGGCGAGCAGCCGCGTGCGCGGGCCGACGATCGTGGCCGCGGCGGCCAGGTCGAGGGTGCCGTCGTCCAGCACGGGAATGAAGCGCAGGGTCGCCCCGGTGCGCAGGGCGAGCTGCTGCCACGGAATGAGGTTGGCGTGGTGTTCCATCTCGGTCACGACGATCTCGTCGCCGGCCCCGATCCGGAACCGGGCGGCATCCGGCCCGCCGAGGCCGAGGGAAGCATTGGAGATCGCATATGCGACGAGATTGACGCCTTCGGTCGCGTTCGAGGTCCAGACGAGTTCGTCGGGCTGCGCGCCGATGAACGCGGCGACGGTCGCCCGGGCGCCCTCGAAGGCTTCCGTCGCCGCGAACGCGAGGGTGTGCGCGCCGCGGTGCACGGCCGCGTTGCGTTGCTCGTAGTACTCCTGCTCGGCTTCCATCACGCTGATCGGGTTCTGCGAGGTGGCCCCAGAGTCCAGATAGTTGAGCGGATGCCCGTTGATGCGCTGTTCGAGGATCGGGAAGTCGTTGCGGATGCGAGCGACCTCGTCCTCGGTCAGCGCCACGGCGGCGGCACGACGGAACGATGGAGCGGAAAGCGTCATGCTCCTAGGTTAAGCCGTCTTCGCGGGATTCGGCCGTCCCGGGCGCGAGACCGAAGGTGAGGGCACGGGTGAATGCGGTGCGAGGGTTCGCGAAGACCTCGCGGGTCGGACCCGCCTCGACGATCCGGCCGTCCTCGAGCACGATGACCCGGTCGGCGAGGGCGAGGGCGTCGAGGGGATCATGGGTGACCAGGATCACCGAACGGTCGGACAGCATCCGGTTCAGCAGCAGGCGTTGGGCCGGCACGGCCGCGACGTCGAGGGAGGTCATCGGCTCGTCCAGCAACAGCAGGCGCGGTCGGGCCGCGAGGGCGCGCGCGACGGCCACCCGTTGCGCCTGACCGCCGGAGAGGGCGCCGGGTTTGCGGTCGGCGAGGTCGGCGACGTCGGCGGCGACGAGCCACTCCTCGGCGAGGTCACGCGCCGCGGCCCGGGGAATTCCCGCGCTCCGCGGCCCGAAGGCGACGTTGTCGCGAACGGACAGGTGCGGGAACAGCAGCGGTTCCTGGGCGAGAAGCACGGTGCCGCGGGCGTGCGGCGGAATCCAGGTACCTGCGCGGGGAAAGGTGCCGGTGCGTGCGTCGGGGGCAGCGGATGCCGCGGGCAGGTCGAAGAGGACATGGCCGGCGAGGCTCGCGCGGCCGGAATCCGGTCTCAGCAGGCCGGCGCTGATCTGCACGACGCTCGACTTCCCTGCCCCGTTGGAGCCGAGGAGCGCGACGGTCTCCCCCGGCTGGACGCTGAAGGCCACATCGAGGTTCCGGTGCGCGAGGACCGCCTCGAACTCGAAGGTCATGAGAGCCCCCGCGGCCGGTGCGTCGCGACCATGACCACGACGGCGACCACGACGAGCACCAGGGCGAGGGCGACGGCGGCATCCGGATCCGTTTCGCGCTGCAGGTAGATCTCGAGCGGCAGGGTGCGGGTGACGCCCTCGAGGCTGCCCGCAAACGTCAGGGTCGCACCGAACTCACCGAGGGCCCGCGCGAACGCGAGCACGGCCCCCGAGACGAGCCCCGGCACGACGAGCGGAAGGGTCACCCGCCAGAACACGGTGTTCGGGGCGGCGCCGAGCGTCGCGGCGACGGCTTCGTACCGCGCGCCCGATGCCCGCAGGGTCGCCTCGACGCTCAGCACGAGGAATGGGAGCGCGACAAACGCCTGCGCGAGCACGACGGCCGTCGTCGAGAAAGCGACCTGGATTCCGAGCACCTCGAAGGTCTGGCCGAGCAGCCCCCGGCGGCCGAACGTCGACAGCAGCGCGATCCCACCGACCACGGGCGGTAGCACGAGCGGCAGGAGCACGAACGCCCGCACGAGCCGCTGGCCGCGGAACCGGCTCCGGGCGAGCACGACCGCCATCGGCACCCCGAGCAGCAGGCAGAGCGCCGTGCTCGCCGCGGCCGTGCGGAGGCTGAGCAGCAGCGCCGCGATCGCGGAGGGCGAGGTGACGAGCGCACCGAAGTTCGCCCAATCGACCCTGGCGGTCATTCCGACGATCGGCAACACGATGAAGAGCGCGCCGACGGCAGCGATCGCGACGATCCAGCGCGGTACGCCGAGCACCTCCGTATCGTCGCGCGCGGTGCCGCGCAGAGAGAGAGCTGCCCGGCCGCTGGCCTGTGTCATGCGACGCTCACGGGGTGCCGAAGCCCGCCGCGGCGAGCACCTTCCGCCCGGTGGGTCCGGTGACGAAGCCTGCGAACAGGGTCCCGAGTTCGGCATGCTTGCTCGCGGCGACGACGCCGATCGGATACGAATTCACGGCCTCGCCTGATTCGGCGAACGGGATGCCGAGGACGCTCGTGCCCGCCCCGGCGACGTCCGTGACGTAGACGAGGCCGGCATCCGCCTCACCGGAGGACACCTTGCCGAGCACGTCGGTGACGGCGTTCTCCTCGCTGACCGGGGCGAGGGTCACACCGGTCGCCTTCTCGATCGCGGCGGTCGCGGCGCCGCAGGGCACCTGGGCTGCGCAGATGACGACCTTGGTGCCGGGATCGGCGAGGTCGGCGAAGGACTTCACGCCGGCCGGATTGCCCGGCGGAACGGCGATCTCGAGGGTATTGGTCGCGAACACCGCCGGGGCGGCCGTGACGAGGCCAGCGCCCGTGAGCTTGGCCATGTTCTTCGTGTCCGCCGAGGCGAAGACGTCGGCGGGAGCGCCTTCGGTGATCTGGGTGACGAGGTCGGCCGATCCGGCGAAGTTGAGCGCAACGGTCACGCCGGGGTTGGCGGCCTCGAACTCGGTCGCGAGCTCGGTGAAGGTCTTCTTCAAGGAGGCGGCCGCGAAAACGGTCAGGGTCTCCGGGACACGGCTCGCGGCAGTTGTTGACGCCGCGGATGCCGCGGCCGACCCGGTCGCAGACCCTCCGGCCCCGGCCGGGCCGGCACACGCCGTCGTCAGCGCGGCCGCGGCACACACGGCGATCGAGGCCAGAAGGTACCGGCGGACGGGGTGACGGCGAGGGCTCACGAATGCTCCTGGGGGATTTCGACGATCACCGTGGTTGCCTTCACGACGGCGACCGCGACCGACCCGGGCACGAGGCCGAGCTCCCGCACGGCTTCGGTGCTCATCAGGGAAACGACACGGTGCGGCCCGCACTGCAGCTCGACCTGGGACATCACCGGGTCGCTCACGACGCGGGTGACGAGCCCGACGAACCGGTTACGGGCCGAGCTCGCCGTGCCGGACGGGTCGGTCTGCACGGCGGCGTGTTCGGTGGCCAGGCGGGCGAGGTCGACGCCCTCGACGACCATGCGCCCGGCGGCATCGGTTGTCGCGGGCAGAACCTCATTGTCGATCCAGCGGCGCACGGTGTCGTCGCTCACGCCCAGGAACCCGGCGGCCTCTCGAATCCGTATCTGCGCCATAACGAGCACTATATTCCCTCATCTGCGGATTCGCTGCCCGTCCGGCTTCGATTGACTCTCCGTGCGGCACACTGGGGACATGACGACGAACACCCCGACGGATGCGACGCCGCGCGTCGCGCAGATCATCGTCGCGTCCACCCGCGCCGCGGCCGGCATCTACCCGGACCGCACCGGGCCGGTCATCGAGGCCTGGCTTCTCGACAGGGGCTGGACCGTGGACGCCGTCCACGTAGTGCCGGACGGCGACCGCGTCGGCCAGGCCCTCGGTGCCGCGATCGCCGCGCACTGCGACCTCGTGATCACCACCGGTGGCACCGGGGTGAGTCCGCACGACGAGACGCCCGAGCAGACACTGCCGCACCTCGACCGGCTCATCCCGGGACTCGCGGAGGAGCTCCGCCGCCGGGGCGCGGCATCCACTCCCCTGGCCCTGCTCTCCCGCGGCTACGTCGGCCTCGCCCGCGGCCGCACCGTGGTCGTGAACCTGCCCGGCTCGACCGGCGGGGTGCGCGACGGCCTCGCCGTGCTCGACGACGTTCTCCCCCACCTCATCGATCAGCTCCACGGCCTCGACCACACCTCCTGAGCCGCCTCCTCCACGCCCCGCAGCACGCCCCGCCACGCCGCCCGGAGACGTAACGTCGGAGATTTCCCCGACCCGCGGCATCCGCTGACCGCATACTCGGCGTGTCGCAAAAATCTCCGACTTTGCCGATGCCGGCAGCCATCCGTGACGAATCCACGGGAGCGCAGGCCCGAGCGGATGCTGCTCGCCCGATCCCGTCTCCCGGGACGAGAATCACCGTCGAAATCGTTCGAGGCATCGCAGTCCGGGTCCGCGGCAGCGCGCCCCCGGACGGGGACGGGTACCGTGGACGGAACCGGCCCGGAAATGCGGTTGACTGGATACTCGGCCCGGGACGACTGGAGCAGCAATGGACCTCAATACCGTTGTGACGATCACGCCCGCCCACGAGCGCGCCGACCTGCGGCTGCTCGGCGACACGGTCGCTCCCCTCGCGGGCGGTTCCGAACTGTTCGCCGATCCCCGCGTACACCTCACCGGGCTCGTCGACCTGCAGTCGTTCGGCTGGCCGGCGCTCACCGTCACCGCCGATGGCCTCGAGATCGCCGCGACCTGCACCCTCGCCCAGCTCGCTGCGCTCCCGACCCGGCCGGGCTGGACCGCGCATCCGCTGCTCTTCGAATGCTGCACCGCCCTCTACGGTTCGTTCAAGGTCTGGAACGTCGCAACCGTCGGCGGCAACCTCGCCACAGCCCTGCCGGCCGGCCCGATGACGAGCCTCGCCGCGGCCCTCGACGCCGAGGTGCTCGTCTGGCGCCGCGACGGAAGCGACGAGCTCATCCCCGCCGCGGACTTCGTCACCGGCGACATGACGACCGTGCTGCGCACCGGCGATGTGCTGCGTTCCATCCACATTCCCGAGGCCTCGCTCCGCGCCCGCACCGTGTTCCGTAAGATTGCGCTCTCCCCGATCGGCCGCTCGGGCGCCGTCGTCATCGGCCGCCTCGACCGCGACGGCCGCTTCACCCTGACGGTGACGGCTGCGACCCTCCGGCCCGTGCAGCTGCGCTTCGACACGCTTCCGGCCGCGGCCGAGCTCCGTGCCGGTGTCGCGGGCATCGACGCCTGGTTCACGGATGCCCATGGCGCG
This sequence comes from Cryobacterium sp. 10I5, assembly GCF_035019865.1. Lineage (NCBI taxonomy): Bacteria > Bacillati > Actinomycetota > Actinomycetes > Micrococcales > Microbacteriaceae > Cryobacterium > Cryobacterium sp. 10I5. The sequence goes on along the minus strand of NZ_JASJVI010000085.1, from coordinate 810 downwards.
GCCGACTGGCGCGCCGCGGTCAGCGGCGTGCTCGCCGAGGAGATCCGCCAGCAGCTCGAGGCCCCGGAACCGACTCCCGATCCGGAACAGACCCCGGCAGAGACCACCCCGACCGGAAGCGAGGCCCGCCCGTGAGATTCGAGGTCAACGGCCAGTGGGTAGACGCCACGGCAGCTCCCGGGCAGTGCCTGCGCACCTTCCTGCGCGAACTCGAGCACTTCGAGGTCAAGAAGGGCTGCGACACCGGCGATTGCGGCGCCTGTTCGGTGCTCGTCGACGGCACCCCGGTGCACTCGTGCATTTACCCGGCATTCCGCGCGGAGGGCACCGCGATCACGACGGCCGCCGGTCTCGGCACGCCGGGTGACCTCGCGCCCGTGCAGCAGCGCTTCGTCGACCACGCCGGTTTCCAGTGCGGCTTCTGCACGCCGGGCATGGTCGTGACCGCGTCCACGCTCACCGAGCATGACCTCGAGGACCTGCCCCGCCTGCTCAAGGGCAACCTCTGCCGGTGCACGGGCTACCGGGCGATCGACGACGCCATCCACGGGCGGCACACCCCGTCCGACGGCTCGGCCCCGTGCGCCCTTCCGCCCGACGGCCTCGGTCCCGTGGTCCGCACCGGCACCCGCGCAACACCCCCGTCGGCACTCGCCGACTCGCTCGACTCCCCCAACCTCACCCGCGCCCCGGGTACCGCGTCTCCGCTCGAGGGAACGCCGGACACCACGTCCCTGGGCGATGAAGCACCGAGTCGCAGGGCCTCGGACGCCGAGCCCCCGGCCGCGGTGGACCCCACCGCGCCCGCCC
>NZ_JASJVI010000084.1:0-17593 GCF_035019865.1 Cryobacterium sp. 10I5 | reverse complement strand
CTGACCAGCGACATCGCCCAACCCGTCCCGAGCGGGGCATCGGGCACGGCAACCATCAAAGTCATCGGTCATGACGACCCGACCGCGCACACCGCGAACGTGGAAGTCTGGATCAACGGCAAGCACTTCACCCTGAAAGCTGCGCCCGCCCCGCACAACGCCGGCCCCACCCTGACCGCGGTCATCACAGCGCTCAAGGCAACAGACCTGGGTGCGCTCTACGACCTGGGAGACCCGAGCCTTCGAAACGGGCTCACCCGGGAACAGTTCGTCGCCACCATCGGCGCTACCGGCGGCGGTAGCGTCACAGGTTTGACTCCCACAGGCGCCACGACGTACGTCACAACCAGTGCCGGCGCGGACTTCGCGCTCACCCCGATCACCTTCGACTACGTCAAGAACGGTGTTCCTGGTGAGGTCACAGCCCACCTCCGCCTCATCTACACCGGAGGCCAGTGGCGCTACATGACGATGCAACCAGACAACGCGCCCGCGAACTCGGACAGCAACACGCCTGACCCGACCGTGCCCTAGTATCCCAATTGACCAACGCGACGCGGCAGGCAAGGAGAACGATGCGAAGAACGTCTCGGTTGCTGAGCGTGGTGACCGCAGCCAGCATGTGTTTGCTCTTGCTGACTGGCTGCGTGCCCGGACAGTCCATCGACAGCCTGGCCAAACAACCCGAAGCCGCATTGACCTACCCCGGCAGCACCGATGTCCGGATCAACGATGTCCCGGGACGGGTTCAATTCGGGCTCGATGGCGGCGACGTAGCCACGACCGGCATATCCGGGACGACAACGCACACGCAACGCGAGGTCCTTGCCTTCTACTCGCAGGCACTGGACGCGGACGGCTGGATACAAACCAGTGATAGTCCGTACGCCGAGACGGCGTCGGGACTACCCGCTCACGTGATGCAATGGGACAAGACGAAGCCCTACCTCACCTATGTCGTCGCCGTCACGACTGAGGGTGAAACAACGAAGTACGAAACTCAAATGAAATCGCTGCGGTAGTTCGTTATTCGCGGTCGGGAAGGACAATGCCCCTTCAGATTCACTCCGGGGTGCGAAAGACGTTGTGCCGTTCTGAGATAGACCGATCACACCACCGTGGAACCGTCCCGCAAGGGGTTCCGCTTGCGGGCACATGTGGCGATCGTCGGGTGTGTGCCTAGATATTTTTCCCTCAGGGTGATAACTTTAGTTATCGGAGATAGAAAGATGAGCACTATGGAAAAGTCGGCCGCGCTAGCGGAATTGGTGCGGGTTAAGGCGCGGCGCGACACGGTTGATTTGGATTATTTGCGGGCTGCACGTGCGGCCGCGGAGAATGCGAGCCAGCGTGAGATTGCGCGTACATTAGCGTTGTCGCAGCCGGCGGTCAATAGGATTCTTGCCAGAGCCAAGGGCATCGCTGATCTGCGGCCAACGTTCCACGGGGCGACTCCGTTCGAAATTGCTCAGCGCTACTCCGGGGGCTTCATCGATCGCGCCCAGGTGATTGATGAGCTGGCACGGTGGCCGTATCTTCCCATGCCCAAGGCTGATGAGTTCGACGATGTGTGGGAGCCCGGTGAGGGCACCTGGTATGACGTCGAGGAGGCGCTGCAGCAGGGCCTTATCGACGGTGAGATTTACGCGGCCGCGCTGTTGCGTCGCCGCGTCCTCAAACAATGACGCCTGATGAGATCGAGCGTCACGAGAACCACCTGAGCGAGTTTTCCCACTCAGGTGGTTCTTTGCGTACCGACGCGCCGACTGCCACGGTTAACAATCCGGCGTGGTTCATCGACGGTGATTTGACCTTTGAACGGCAGCAGTTTTATGCGCGGGTGCGGGTGACTATGCGCCATTGGGGGCGTTGTCGTACTCTATCTATCATTTTGAACTCCTCGTTTGCGTTGTTGCAGTGATGGGATGAATGGACCCTCCCGTGGGGAGGCCGGCGACTTCGGCAGTTACGGAGCGTCTCGTTCGAGGGGCCCGGCATCGACGAACGTGCGTGCCTTGATGGCACCCTGCTCGTCCACGATCCAGAGGTGGAGCCTCGCAGAGGTCATAGCCGGCGCTGGTAGCGAAAGCTTGACTGCATCCGAGATCTGGAACGGGTGAGCGAGGACGGGAGCTTCGGTCACGGAAGGGGAGATATTTGGGCCGAAGGGCGTCCCGCTTTGAACCCAGGCCGCGCGCACCTGTCCAGTGAGAGGCTTCCGGCCGTGGTGGGACACGCGCACATCCAGGATGAGTGGCACTGTTGGGGTTGCGATGTCGGTCCCTGCCTCCCTGGGAACGAGGCCAACCACGATCACAGTTTCGGCGTTTGCGTCGGCCGGGTCCAGGCCGCCGAGGTCCTTGCTTTTACGGTCGGCGGTGAACAGGCCCGCAGACTCGTGCTCGACATCGGCCAGTTCGGTATAGACGTAGCCCGCGAACCTATCGTGTCGTCGGATCTCCTGCGTCTGCCACCTCACGTGCCAGGCTCGCTCGAGGCTGGTGAATCCGCCCCCGAATTCGCTGTTGAGGAGGGGTACGCCGCTACGGGGTTGCTCGTTGTCGCCATAGATCGACTTGTCAACGATGTGGGTCGGTCCCAGTGGCACAGGGAACGACTCGCGCTCACCCGAGGCGATCGCCGCGACATTGGCCGCCCACGACGCCGGGTTCTCGTCGTAGTAGTGCCAGTCCATGAGGTCGGTCTTGACGTGCTCCCAGCCAGAGTTCTCGACGATGGGTCGACTGTGGTCGAGGGCTGCGAGCTGATCGTATGCGCGGCGGGCCGCGTCGGCTTTTGCGGGGTCTCCGGGGATGTCCCAGTTCAGACCCCACTCCTCGTTGTATAGGCCCCAGATAATGATGCTCGGGTGGTTGCCGTCGCGCTTGACCATCTCCGGTATTTGCGCCTCGAAGTTCACCGTGGCTTCCTCGCTGAATCGGCTCGTGCTGGCCGGTTCCGCCCAGACGAGCATGCCGAGCGTGTCCGCCCAGTGCAGCCAGCGCGGCTCCTCGAACTTGAGGTGTTTGCGCACGAGATTGAAACCAGCCTGCCGGGCGAGATCGAGGTCGTGCACGAGTGCGGCGTCATTGGGCGCGGTAATGCCGGAGGTCGACCAGTAGCCCTGGTCTAACACTCCGCGAAGGTAAAATCGCTCGCCGTTGAGGTACAGGTCCTCGCCGAGTCGTTCGATCGAGCGCAACCCGCCTGTGACGACGACAAGATCGTCGCCGACTCGCACGTCGAGCGCATAGAGGTGCGGGTCGATAGGCGACCACAAGTGGGGTGAGTCGATCGGTAGAAAGCCGGAGGCGCGACCGTGCTCGTCGGTAACCACTTCGAGATCGCCGATGCTCACGCGGGCACGCGCGGCCTCGTCGCCCGCGACCTGCACGGTGACCTCAAACCCCGTCAGTGAGTCGCCTCTCAGCGAGACAGATTCAGCGTAGGTGCGGCCGCGCGCTTCGATCCACACGCTTTGCCAAATGCCGGAGCTTGCCATGAACGAGACGCCGTCGTAGTCGTCGCGGGGAAGTGATCGTTGCTTGCCGTGCGGGATCGAGCGCTTATCGGAGGGCGCCGTCACGTCCACGCGAAGCGTCGCGCTCGAACCTACCGCGAGGTAATCCGTGATATCGAACTCGAACGAGGTGTACCCGCCCGTGTGCTCGCCGACTTTTGCCCCACCGATGGACACCCGCGTCTCGTGGTGCACGGCGCCGAAGCAGACGAACACCCGGGCGCCGGCCCAGGAGTGGGGGACGGTTAGTTCGCGTGAGTAGCTGGCTTGTTCGAGCCAGGTGCGGGCGATGCCCGACGCCTCGGTCTCCCAGGCGAACGGCACGGTGATGCTCTCCTCGCCGTCGAGGCTTGAGAACGCCCACTGGCCGTTGAGTGATTCCCAGCGATCCGACCGGTCGAAGTCGGGTCGAGGGTACTCAGGTTTGGGTACCGACGGCAGTTCTGAAGACATGCGAATGGAGCCTTTCGGGGTGAGGATGGTCATGGTCAGCCTTTGACGCTTCCGGCGAGGATGCCGTTGATGAAATGCTTCTGAAGAAGCACGAAGATGATGAGTAGGGGGATGAGTGCGACGGAGGACGCGGCGAGGAGTTCGCCCGTGACGTGCGCATAGTCGGCGCCGATCTTGTTGCCGCTGATGTTTTGGGCGAGGGTCGATAGGACCACCTGGAGCGTCTGCATCCGGTCGCCCGTGGTGATAACGACGGGCCAGACGAAGTCGTTGTAGATGTTCATCACAGTCAGCACGGCGAGGCCAGCGATCCCGGGTCGGATCACCGGAAGCACGATGCGCCAGAAGATTCCGAACTCCCCGCACCCGTCGACGCGGGCCGCATCGAGTAGTTCGTCGGGCACGGCGCTGATCACCTGACGCATCCAGAAGATCGCGAACGCGTCCACGGAGCCGGGCAGCACGAGGGCCTGGTAGGTGTTGACCCAGCCGAGCTCTTTCATTTCGAGCAGTAGCGGAATGATGAGCACGATTGTTGGGAGCATAAGTGTCAGCAGTACGGCCCCGAAGAAAAAGTTCTTAAACCGGAACTCGTATTTGGCGAACGCATACCCTGCCAGTGGTGCGAAGAACAGCGTGATCAGGCCCTTGGAGAAGAGCACTATGGCGGTGTTGAAAAAGCCGGAGAGGATCGGCACGTCGGTGAACATCTGCGTGTAGTTGTCGAGCGTGAACGTGCCTGGGTTGAATCCCAGCGGGTCGGCGATGATGTCGTTGGCCGGTTTGAACGCCGAGACGAGGGCCCACGCCACCGGTGCCAGAAAGCCCGCGGTAAGGAGGATCAAGAAGACCTGGGATACGATCTGCGGCTGGAACCGCCGTGTCCGGAAAACGGATGCCGTCGTCATGTCAGTCCTTCGCTCTCAGCAGCCGCACGAACCCGAGCGACAGCGCCATCACGATGATCACGAGCAGGAACGAGTTGGCCGCTCCCGTGCCGAGATCTGCGACGGTGATGTGGTTGTACAGGTAGAGGCCGGCCGTCGTGGTTGAGCCGTACGGGCCACCCTTGGTAACGACGTACGGTTCGGCAAACATTTGGAATACCGCGAGAGTCTGCAACACGACGATGAACATGATCGTCCGTCGGATCAGGGGGACAGTGATGCTCCAGAGCTGCCGGAACGGCGATGCCCCGTCAAGCTCCGCGGCCTCGTATACCGTCGTGTCGATGGACTGCAGGCCGGATATCACGATGATGACCACAAATCCGGTCGTCTTCCAGAGGAATAGGAGCGCGAGCGTTGGTTTCGACCACTCGCTCGTTGTTAGCCAACCGACGTCTGGAAGCCCGACTAGGTTCAGCAGCCCGTTGATGACCCCGTAGCGCTGGTCGAACAGTACGATCCAGATCTGGGCGATCGCAACGAGGGGTGTGACGAAGGGCACGATGAACGCCGTGCGGTAGAAACCGCGAGCACGGATGCGAGTGCTGTTGAGGAGGACCGCTGCGAGCACGCCCACGCCCAGTTGCGCCGGGATGATCAAGAGCCAGAGCACACCCGAGTTAGCCAGCGACGCCCAGAAGTCCGGGTTCGAAAGTAGGTAGGTGTAATTGCCCCAGCCCACCCAGTCCGCGGTACCCGACCCGCGCCAGTTGGTTAAGCTCAGCCGGAACGTGAACACCAGCGGGTAGATCGAGAACGCGGCAAAGATCGCGACGAACGGAAAAATGAAGAGGTAGGGCGCCGACTTCCGTCGCAGCAGGGACCAACGCGGTCCCCGCTGCGACGATCGCGGAGCCGTACTTGACGCCTTCAAGGCGGTCGTGACGGTCATGGAGCAGCTTTCTCGCGTGGGTGAAGAGGTGTTACTTGTTGCGGTCGACCAGGTTCGTTTGGATTTGATCGGTCGATTGCTGGATCACCTCGTCGGGTGTCATCTGCCCGTCGAGCATCTTCTGCAAGTTGTTACCGAGATAGTTGACGGCGCTCGCCCACCAGGTGGGGGTGGGGGTGCCACCTGGGATCTGGTTGCCCGCCTCGATAGCGGTCTGCCAGAGGTCTTGTCCGCCCATGGCGTCGATGGTGCCGAACAGCGGTGTGTTCGGATCAGCGGCCGCCTTGTAGCTGGGTACCGACGTATTCAGACCCTTCGGGTAGACGGAGTTCGGCCCGTAGACAGCCGTGTATCCGTTCTTGTCGTACATCAGGAAGTTGTAGAACAGGGCCGCAGCTTTCGGGTTCTTCGCGGCCTTGGGGATGACGAACGACGAGCCACCCATCGCGCCCGAGTGGGCTCCATCTGCCGTCCAGGACGGTAGCGGCATGGCCCGCCAATTGCCCGAAGTCTTTGGGAGTAGTTGCTGCGGGGCAAAGTCGAACCAAATCGACCAGGGGTAGAACACCTGCTGGCCGGAATCGAGCGTCTGCACGTCCGTGGGCCCGAGGTACTCCGCACGGGTGCCGAGCTTTTCTTTCTGAACGGTATCGAGCCACGTGAGGATTTGCTTGTACTCGGGCGAATCAAGGCGCAACTTTCCCGATGCGTCGGTCATGCTCGTGCCTTGCTGGCTCGCGAACATCTCAAGCCACAATTGCCCCAGGAAGGCGCTCTGTTCGAGGTGTATTGGACCCGACGACGGATCGGCGGCTTTAACTTTCTTGGCAGCGGTGAGCAGGTCGTCGTAGGTTTTGATGCCTGCCGGATCGATTCCATCCTTTTCGAGCACGCTCGCGTTGTAGAAGAGAAGACCGGGGTCGAGATCGAAGGGGATGCCGTAGATTCCGCCATTGAGCGAGTTGACGTCGACCTTTTGTTTCGCGATGTCCTGAACGTATGGCTTGAGAACGTCGCTGAGATCCCACAGGTCATTGGCATAGCCCGGGACCTTGGCGTCGTCGAGGAAGACGCCGTCAGGTACGTCAGTTGAGGAGATGAGGGTATTTTGCAGCTTTGCGTCGATGTCAACGGCCTGGTGATTGACCTTGACGTTCGGGTACTTCTCGTTGAATTTGGCGATCGTCGCATCGAAGACGTTGAAGAGGTCGCCAGAGCGGTCCCAAATGGTGATCTCCCCTGTGGCGTCTTTGTCAGTCGGTGCCGTAAGAACGTTCGGATTCGATGTTCCGGTCACGCTCGAAGAGTCATTTCCAATCGCCGGGCCGCAGGCGCTAACGCCAACGGCTACGGCGACAGCGACGCCGAGTGCTCCGAAACGAGAGAAGGCGCGGTGCTGGCGCAGGGCCGAAGTGCTCGCGCCTGGCCTTCTGGGCTGCGTGGGTGTGCTGTGCATGAACACTCCTTTGTGATCGGTGCCTCGCTCCCGCAGTCGAACACCCAACGGTCTTCGAGAGTGAAATACGGTGCGACGCCGCTGACGTTTGCCAACGTATGCAAAAAGATAGCGCGGAATTGCGTACGTTGCAAAGATAAGCTGGCACAACAGTTGTTCAGCTAGTGGAGGTCCGATGCCCGCAACGCTTAAAGACGTAGCTGATCACGCGAAGGTCTCCATGCGCACTGTGTCAAACGTGGTCAGCGGTTACGAACACGTCAGCAAAAAGATGCGTGAGCGCGTTATGACTGCGATCGCCGACCTCGACTATCGACCCAACCTCGTCGCACGTACCCTGCGCACCGGTCGCACGGGCATGCTTGCGCTCGTCGTGCCCGAAATCGACGTTCCATACTTCAGCGAGCTCGCCCGGGATGTCATCCGGGCGGCGACCTCGTTCGGGTACCGGGTGATGATCGATCAGACAGGGCACGACCATGAACGCGAACGCGACTTGCTCGTTGGCGGTGACCGCAACATGCTCTTCGACGGCATCCTCTTCAGCCCACTCGCGACAAAAGCACAGCTCGATGCCGTGGAGGATCGCGTGACCCTGCCGTTCGTGCTGCTTGGCGAGCACGAGTTCGACGGCCGGTTCGATCACGTGGCCATCGATAACTTCAAGGCAGCGCAAGAAGCCACCATGCACCTGCTCGCTATAGGACGATCACGCATAGCCGCAATCGGCGAGCAACCCTTCGAGAGCTACGCGACCCCGCACCTTCGCACAGCGGGATACCTCGCTGCGCTCGATTCTGCTGGCATCGCTTCAGATGCGGACCTAATAAAGCCGGCCGTGCACTACCGCCGGGCCGACGGCTATGCGGCCACGCAACAGTTGCTCAAACTGCCAGATCGGCCCGACGCAATCTTCTGCTACTCCGACATCCTCGCCATGGGAGCGATGCGAGCCGTCTTCGACGCGGGGCTTATCGTCCCGAAAGACATAGCGATCATCGGTATCGACGACATCGAAGAAGGTCAATATTCACGCCCAACCCTCTCAACAGTGTCGCTGGACACCGAGTTCATAGCCCACCACGCCGTTGCCACTCTGGCCGCTCGTATCGACGATCCCGAGAGAACGGCTGAAGAAGTCGTAGCACCCCACTCCCTCAAAGTTCGAGAAAGTAGCGCCTAACCGGGCACCTCATATCCTCATCACGATGACGGGGGAACATGTGCTGCCTGACCAACGCCTGGCCAATGGCTCGGCTGGTCCTTAGTTGAAGACCATTCCGCCGTCGACGAGGATCGACTGTCCGGTGATGTAGTTGGAGTCGGGACAGGAAGGAGACGACGCCGGCGACCTCGGAGGCTTCGGAGAGGCGGGCGAGAGTAATGCCGTTGGTGAACTGGTCCCAGCCCCACGCTTCGGGCTTGCCCGCGTCGGTTGCTACTTTTTTCGCCAGTTCCTCCATGAGGGGCGTCTTGACGATGCCGGGGGCGTAGGTGTTGACCGTGATACCGAACTGGGCAAGGTCCCTGGCCGCTGTCTGAGACAAGCCACGAATGGCGAACTTCGTGGCCGAGTACAACGCAATGCCGGGGTTCCCGACGTGGCCGGCCTGGGAGGCGGCACTAATGATTTTTCCCCCGTGGCCGAGCTCTTTGAACGCCTTCGTGGCTGCCTGAATGCCCCACATTCCGCTGAGATGGCCATGCTTATATCTGGGGGAGGGGTCGAGTCCGCGGAGTCTCGTTCTCCTGTGTTGGAACACACGCCGAGGGCCCACGCTCGCAGGGTGCCGCGGAAGGGCTTTCACGGCAGGCGGGGAGGGATGCTGGAGTATCAGACTAGGGTCCCGGCCGGCTGCGGCGGTAACCTGACATCACTTCCCGGCATTTCCCGGTGGGCAAGGGGCGCATGGTTCCGGTGGCTGGCATGAACCGGGGTACCAAAAGGCGTCGATAACGAGAGCGAGCAACTATGGGCGAGACGCACGCGTCTACGACGACGAGCGGGCGGCAGGCAAGGTCGTTGACCGGAGAGCGCAAGCGGGAGCAGATCCTCGACGCTTCTGTACAGGTCTTTGGTACCGGTGGCGCAGCCGCTGTGACTCATCGTGCGGTCGCGAGGGTCGCTCGTGTGCCGCTTGGCTCGACGACCTACTACTTCACCGACCGCAACGACTTGTTACTGCAGACCATGGCCCACGCCCGGAGGACCGAGGCGGCCCGGCTCGCCGCGATCGTCGAGGCGCTGCATGGGGAGCTGACCGTCGAGCGCTCAGTCGAGGTGTTAACTGAGATGTTCTTCGATAAGACGGTCGCAGACCCGCTCTACGACCTTGCGCTGTTCGAGATGTTCATGGAAGCGACCCGGAACATCACAGTGCGAAACGAAGCGCGCGGCTGGTCGACCATGATTGGCGCTTTGGTCGACCGCGTCCTGCCCGCCAGCGAACCGACAGTGCCTCGTGCGACCGTCGTGCAGATCGTCGCGTGCTTAATTGACGGCTTGATGCTTGAGGCCGTGTCCAACGGGCAGCTGAGCGTTGCCGACCTCGCCGAGCGGCTTCAGACTGTTGTTGAGCGGTTGTGCCTACGGCTCTAGAGTCCTGCACGTGAAATTTTCTGGTTGTGTTGCAGAACGGAACGCGTTTCGAACTGGACGTCCGAAGACCGAGCTGATTCCTAGGGGCGAAGCGCGGCAGCGGTTATTGCGCTGGGTGAAGCGGCGAAGTCCTCGCAGGGTTTGACGTTGCGGTCACGGATCGTGCTCGGTCGCGTGAGGGCCTGAATAAGCAACAGGGTGCAGGGCGGGCGCTGTTCGCCGAACGCAGTCAGTAAGTGGCGTGCCCGCTTCCTAGACTCTCGACTGGATGCGTTGGTCGATGAGCCGCGCCCAAGACGCCCGGCAACGATCGCGGCCGAGCAGGTCGAGGCAGCCGTTGTGGCAATTGGAGTCAACGTCGGAGAATGCCGACCGTAGTGGATTATCGAGATTGTCGATCGGGCGGATCTGGAAGGCACTTGAGCTGAAGCCCACTGAGACAAGTTCAAGCTCACGAACGATCCGCTGAGTATCTTAAAGCACTGAGCGCCACACAATCGGGTGGTTCAGCGCCGGGGATTGTGCGAGAGAGCGCCAGCAGTTGCGTGGTTTGGCACCGCTGACGCGCTCGGTCGCGTGAATAGACGGTCACGAGTGCTGCATGCTCGCGCATGTTGTAGTTGCCGGTCTCGACCCAGATCCGGACTGGTTTGGGTCGGCGTCAACACGGGCGCAGCGTCCCACCTTTCAAGCCGCGTATCGGCAACATCGACCCATGGTCAAAGGTGCGCTTGCTGGATGACTCGCCGCGCGCCGTGCCCCCTACCGGGCGTGACGAAAAACAACGCCTGGTGGGTGAACCGGGCCGCTGAAATCAACCTCAAACGGCTCCTCGAACTCGGACTCGCCACCTCCCACCCCGCCAGGCAACGGCCATGGGAGCTGCCCGAATTAGCCGCTCGGCCCGAAGTCATCAACGCGTCCAGACAGCCACCGGCCCCGCTCGAACTACGCACCGCTCTTCGTGTCATCGACACCCGCGTGAACTCTTACATCGCCCGGGAGCGACTGGGGAACGCCGCCTGAAAACTCAAGACAAACGCCAAAGATCTGACCCCAAGGATCGCTAGGTGCACCAGCGCACAGATGTGTTACGTTAAAGAACAAAGGTTGTACGTTTGTACACGTTGGACAAATCCCGTCTTTGGCAGCGTTCGGCCTTCGAACAATTTCGTTCAGCGGTATGTCAAGTAAAGGATCAACAGCAATGACAATGCAGTCAGATAGTCCTCCGACAGGCGCCGCCGACCCAGCGAAGGGACGTCCGACCTTCCGAATGTTCGACATGGTCCTGTTCTCCGTGGCCGCGATGCTGTTGCTCTCGCAGCTGACCGTAACGGCCGCCGTCGGGCCGACGGCGATTTTCTGGACCGTCGCGATCATTATCTTGTTCTTTGTCCCCTACGGCCTGGTCACGAGTGAGCTCGGCTCGGCTTACCCGGATGCCGGCGGCATCTACGCCTGGGTCGTGCGAGCGTTCGGCAACCGTTGGGGGAGCCGGGTTTCCTGGTGGTACTGGCTCAACGTGGGCTTGTGGGTACCGAGCGTTTACTTGATGTTCTCGGGTGCGATCTCGTCGATGTTCTTCGGTGGGCACCTGAACTTTTGGATCCAGGTAGCAATTACCGTCACTCTGATCTGGATCAACTACTGGGTCAACGCCCATAGCCTGAAGATCGGCACCTGGGTATCAAACCTCGGAGCCGGCATCACGATCGTCGTCATAGTAGCGCTCGTCATTGCCGGCGGGATCTACGCTTCGGCGAACGGCTCGGCAACCTCCTGGACACTGGACACGGTTATTCCTACGGATGCACTGCCCGCGTTTATCGCAGCGCTGCCGATTGTGATCTACAACTTCCTCGGCTTCGAGCTGATGTCGTCCGCCTCGACACAGATGGCCAACCCGCAGCGCGACGTACCTAAGACGATCTTCATCGCCGGCGTCCTCATCGGAGGGTTTTACCTCCTCGCGACCGTTGGCATGCAGCTCATCCTCCCAGCCGATGAAATATCTAAAACCACCGGCCTAATCGACGCCCTCCGTCACGGATTCGGCGACTCACCCATTGCCAACGCGGTCGTGACGATCCTCGGCATTGGTGCACTATTCTGCTTCTTTGCCAGTCTGGTGCCATGGACTATCGGCGCGAACCTCGCCGCCGCCGAGGCTGCCCAGCAGGGCGACCTGCCCAAGGCGTTCGCCCGGACACACCCAACCCGTGGCACTCCGGTCGGCGCAGCGATGCTCTGCTCCATCGTCGGCACGGTTTTCACTGTCGGGTACGCGGCGTTGTTCTCCGTGACCGACGGCGCGATCGATGCTCTCTTCTGGAACCTGTTCGCCTTCTCGTCAGTCATCTTCCTGCTGCCCTACATCGTGATGATGCTGGCGTTCGCCAAGCTCCGGCGTATCGACGCGGGCCGGCCGCGGCCCTACCGAGTCCCGGGCGGTCCAATTATGACGTGGCTGATGACGTGGATCCCGGTGGTCCTGCTTGGGGCAGCCGCGGTGTTCTTCGTCTGGAACCCCTACGATTATTCGCTCACGGTGACCGGGTCGATCCTGATCGGCCTCGTCGTGACGGTCGCCTTCCAGGAGTACTTCTGCGCCAAGTCGCCCGAGTGGACACGCCAGCGGGCCATCGAGCGCGGCGAGGACCCGACACTTCCAGCTCCTTCCCAGGCGCCCAACTCTGACCTCATTCAATCTTGAAAGGCTGCTTCTTATGACTCTTACTCTCGATTCCACCCCCGGCTCAGACGGCTACCGGATGCCGGCGGAGTGGGCTCACCACAGCGGTTGCTGGTTGATCTGGCCCGAGCGCCCGGACAATTGGCGCCTCGGCGGCAAGCCGGCGCAGGCCGCGTTCGCCCGGGTAGCGACGGCGATCTCCGGTACGGAGGCCGTGACTGTCGCTGTCTCCGCCCGGCAGTACGACAACGCCCGCAGCGAGCTCGGTGAGCATATCCGGATCGTCGAAATGTCCAACGATGACTCCTGGATCCGGGATTGCGGGCCGACCTTCGTCGTGAATGATGTTGGAGACGTGCGCGGCGTTGACTGGGACTTCAACGCCTGGGGCGGCCTCGTGGACGGGCTCTACTTTCCTTGGGCGGCCGACGACGCCGTCGCGGGCAAGGTGCTGGAGATCGAGGGTGTGGTCCGGTACAAGGCCCCGTTCGTGCTCGAAGGAGGATCGATCGACGTCGACGGTGAGGGCACGCTCCTGGTGACGGAGGAGTGCCTGCTGTCGCCCGGGCGCAACCCTGACCTGACCCAGGAAGACCTCGAGAGGCTGCTGCATAGTTATCTCGGTGTCGACGTCATCATCTGGTTGCCTTTTGGGGTCTACCTCGACGAGACGAACGGACACGTGGACAACTTCTGCCGGTTCGTCGCGCCAGGCAAGGTCATGCTGACGTGGACAGACGACCGGACAGACCCGCAGTACGCCCGTTCGGCGGCCGCGCTGGAGGTACTCGAGAACGCCGTGGACGCCCGTGGTCGTACGCTCGAGGTCGTCAAGCTCCACCAACCCGGTCCGATCTTCATCACCGCCGAGGAGTCCAGCGGAGTCGACTCGATCGCCGGCACTCTGCCGCGCGGAGCCGGTGATCGACTGGCCGGCTCCTACGTGAACTCATATATTGGCAACGACGTCGTCGTGCTGCCGATCTTTAATGATCCCCATGATGACGCCGCGGTCGCGGCCTACACCGAACTATTCGCGCCGCGCCGGGTCGTCACGGTACCAGGCCGGGAGATCCTGCTCGGCGGCGGCAACGTTCATTGCATCACCCAGCAACAGCCCTCCGGCGACTAGTCGGCCGACGGCGGCCGACCCCACCGGGGCACCGCCACTTTCCCCCTTTTTTCCGCATCTTTGGTACGACTCGCCCATTCGCTGGCGACCGCCCGTGCCTCGCCATGCCCTCAAACGCGCCCAACAAGCCCCGCGTCGACCCTTTCAAAGGAGACCATTATGACCGCACGTAACTTCATCGATACCCAGGACCTCACCAAAGACGAGGTGCTCGATATCGTCCATCTCGGCCTCGCCCTCAAGCGGTGTGTCGCGGTGGGCTACTTTCCCCCGCTGTTGCACGGCCGCACTCTCGGGATGATCTTCGAGCAGTCCTCTACCCGGACCCGGGTCTCGTTCCAGACCGCGATGTCACAGCTTGGCGGACACGCCCAGTACCTAGCGCCTGGCCAGATCCAGCTCGGTGGGCACGAGTCGATCGAGGACACCGCCCGCGTGCTGTCCCGATTGGTGGACGTCGTTATGGCGCGGGTCGCGCGGCACGCGACGGTCGTGGAACTCGCGAAGTACTCGACGATCCCCGTGCTCAACGGCATGTCCGACTACAACCACCCAACGCAGGAGATCGGCGATCTCATTACGATGGTCGAGCACTTGCCGAAGGGCAAGCGCCTCGAGGATTGCAAGGTCGTCTTCGTCGGCGACGCCACCCAGGTCTGCGCCTCCCTGATGATGATCACCACGAAGATGGGCATGCAGTTCGTTCAGTTCGGTCCGAAGGCCTTCCAGCTCCGCGAAGAGATGCAGGCGATCGGTCGCCAGAACGCCGTCGTGTCGGGTGGCAGTATCGTCGTGACCGACGACGCTTCGAAGGCTTTGGCTGGCGCAGACTTCGTCTATACCGACGTCTGGTACGGCGACTACGAGGCCGAGCTGGGCGAGGAGGCGCGCTTGGCCGCCTTCATGCCGAAGTACCAGGTGAACCCCGAGCTCATGGCCTTGGCCGAGCCGGGCGCGAAATTCATGCACTGCCTGCCCGCCACCCGCGGTGAAGAGGTCACCGATGGGGTCCTCGACTCGGAAGTCTCGCTGGCCTTCGACGAGGCGGGCAACCGACTCACGGCACAGCGCGCGCTGCTCGTGTACTTCCTACGTCCCGAGGTTGCGAACTCGATCAAGGTTGACGCTGCGAAGGCAGAGCTCGGGACCCTGCTCGCCGAAATTCTGTAGAGGTCCGACATGTCACGCATCGTGATCGCCCTGGGCGGAAACGCCCTGGGTAGCACCGCAACGGAGCAGCGCGCCTGCATCGACGAGGCCACTCCCTCGCTCGTCGGTCTAATCGCCCAGGGGCACGAAATCATCGTGTCTCACGGCAACGGCCCGCAGGTCGGGGCTATCAGCCTCGCATTCGAGATCGCATCGCAACACACCGACCGGGTGACCCCTATGGACCTGGCCGAGTGCACCGCGATGAGCCAGGGGTACATCGGGTATCACCTGCAACAGGGGATCGCGAAGGAGCTCCGGCGGGTCGGCATGCCCTGGCACGTCGCCTCCGTCGTGACACAGGTGGAGGTGGCCGCCGACGACCCCGCATTCGCGCATCCGACCAAACCGATCGGCGGCTTCTATGACGAGGCCGATGCACGGGCACTGATGGCCGGGCGGCCAGGTCTTGTCATGGCCGAGGATTCCGGGCGAGGGTGGCGGACCGTCGTCGCGTCGCCGCGCCCGGTAGACATCGTTGAGCGTGATTCGATCCTCAACCTGCTCGATCACGAGTTCATCGTGGTCGCGTGCGGCGGGGGTGGCATCCCCGTGGCCCGGGACAAGGCGGGCGAGCTGCACGGTGTTCCGGCCGTCATCGACAAGGACTTCGCCTCGGCGAAGCTCGCCGAAGTAGTCGGGGCGGACGTTTTCTTCATCCTCACGGCCGTGGACCGGGTCGCAATCGGCTTCGGCACGCCCCAGCAGCGCGACCTGGAAAAGCTCGACCTTGCCGAAGCGCGGCGCTACCTGGACGACGGACAGTTCGGCGCTGGCTCGATGGCTCCTAAGGTCCAGGCCGCGATCAATTTCGTGGCTAGCGGCCCCGGGCGGACCGCGGTGATCTGCTCGCTCAAGAACGCCCCGCTCGCTATGAAGGGTCAGAGCGGGACGGTGATCCACAGGTAGCAGTATTTCGCCAGTGCGCGCAACCCCGGGGCGGCAACCGCCCACCGTTTGCCCGGCGCGGATAGTCGTGTCCGGCTACGTGATCGCAAGCGAGGGGGCTGCTCGCGTTGATATGGATCAGATGGTGCTCGCGAAAAGGTCGATCTGTTGGGGCGGCGTCCTGGCCCCGATCAGCGACACCAGCAGGCGATCTCTCTCTCATCGTGGACCAGCCCGGCGGCCGCCACCGTTTGAGCTGAGGAGAACCGGATCCGAAATCAGGATCACGCAAAAGCCATACAATTGACCAAGCGATCAATAAACCCGACGTAAAACTAGACATTGGGCTGTCATGTCAACTCTTCCGAGTCGGGCCAAGCGAAAGAGCCGCGCCGAGCGCGCCGCCGAGATCGGGCGCACGGCTCGGGAGATCGCCCGCTACGACGGCCTGGACGCCATCACGCTCCGGGCGATTGCGCTGCGCATCGGCGTGACGTCCGCGCTGGTCAGCCACTATCAGCCCAGCATGGAGGGGCTTGTTGCGTCGACATTCGGCTCGATCGTTTCCGCCGAGCTCGCCGAGGTCCAGCGGGAGCTGGCGGCAATGCCGAGCGCCGTCGAGGCCCTGCGCGCCTTGATCCGAGACCTCCTCGGACCCGAGCGCAGCACGGTCACGAGTCTCTGGTTGGACGCGTGGAGCGTCGCGCGACGAAACGCGGCCCTAGCCCGCGAGGTCGCGGTGCAGATGGACGCCTGGCAGGAGTTCTTGGTCAGCGTGCTGAACCGTGGCTGCGCGCGCGGTGAGTTCGCCGTCGCCGACCCCAGTGCCCTGGCCTGGCAGCTGCTCGCGATCATCGACGGCCTCGACGCCCACGCCGTGATGCACCACGGCGACGCGCGCGACCAGCGCGACCTCGTGCGCACGATCGCCGAACACGAGCTCGGCCTGCCCACAGGAACACTAGCGCCGGCGTACCTTATTGACCGTGGGCGCCCTCTGAAGGGCACGTCGTACTAGTAGCTCGACGTCGCGGCTGTGGGCTACGCCAGCGCATAGAGACGGGGCCTTAGCAGGTCCGTGATGACGACACTGTCGCTTGCGTCGAGGGCGTCGAGGGCGCGATCGCAGTTCGGCTGCGAGGCTCCATCGCCGGAAACGTCGCTGTCGACGTGAGGGTCATCACGCCGGAAACCAGCGGCCAGAAGGTCCACCACTTACCGGTCGGTGGATTGATGGCGCGTCGATACGCGGGCGTAACCGATCAGCTTCATCACCATCCTCTTGGCTGCCTCATAACTAACGGTGAATACGTCAATTTAATCAGAAGGTTGTGTGACGTAGCTATGAGACTCGCCAGGCCCCGAGATTCCGCCGATTCTGAGGAGGTGCGGGCGCGGCCGTAAGACGTTATATATCCCTCGAGTTCTGCGACACCAGGATGACGTGCTCGAGCTCGTCCGTGTGATGCCTCGTCGTGGGGTCCCCTTACGGGCGGTTCTCATGAATGTCGTGCCACGAGCCACTCCAGCAGTTCTGGCACCCGCAAGGGCGTCTCTCAGGAGGTGAGCAACGCGAGCGGGATGACCGCCACGCCATCCTGTCGACGATAGGCGTGGGCGCCCGTGTTGATGACGACGAGGTCGACGATTTGGTAGGGAAGCGACTCCTTCAGCCAGAGCAGGTGGTGAACGTCGTGGTCGGTGATCGCGGATTTGAGCTTCACTTCAACTTCAACATCTTCTGCGTGGCCTCGGTGGATTGAATATTGGCTTCGTTTGGGCCCCCAGGGGGGGGCCCACGC
>NZ_JASJVI010000083.1:0-18573 GCF_035019865.1 Cryobacterium sp. 10I5 | reverse complement strand
GCCGCATCCCGCGCCAACCCCAGACTCACATTCAACTCCACCTGCCGCACCCGCAACCGATCCGCATCCCGCACCGCAAACAGCAGGCGCAGGGCGCCGGCCATCACGGTCACCACCGCGGTGCCGATCGAGAAGTACGAGAGGGAGGTGAATTGGTTAACGAGGGCCACCGCGAGGGCGCCGAGGGTGAACACCGAGGGAATCGCCAGCACGACAGAGGAACCCGACCCGACCGGCCTCGGTGTGCTCCGAGACCGCCAGGCTGCGGCCACGAGGAGCAGGGCGGCGAGCGGCCAGAGGGTATCGACCGGCGAACCAGGCTGCACCGCCCAGGGAAGGCCGGTCGCCTGGATGAGGTTGCCGACGGCCATCAATGAGAATGCAGATGTGCACAGCACCCAGATCTCACTGGGGCGCCGGCCGAGGGCGGCCGCGGTGCCCACGAGAATGGCGACGAGCACGAGTGGAGCGACCGCGTAGACGAGGAACAGCAGGCTGGCGACGGTGATCGCGTCGGCAGCGCGATAGAAGAGCGCCGATGCGATCGATAGCATTCCGAGGCTCGCAATCACGCCGTCCAGCCACACAGAGGCCGTTGACGGCGGCAGCCGTTTCCGCACAAGCAGGACGAGTCCGGCGAAAGCCAGCCCGAAGAACGCTGCGTCGAATGCGAAGGCGAGCATATCCAGCACGTCGGCGGCGGGCCGGTCCGTGGCGGCCGCCGCAGCGCCGGCCGCGTCCGACAGCGAGACGGCGTACAGGGCGCCGGCAATCGAACCCCAGGCCGTGCGCTCGATCGGGCGCAGGACCACTCGAGCCGTGACCACCGTCGCGGCACCGAGTTCGAGCGCTATGAAGAACCAGCTGTCGAGCCACCCGGGGCGGGCAGGGCCGGTCACGAGGAACGTCGACGCGGCGTATGCGATGATTCCGGCAAGGATTGCCACAAATGCGACCCTGATCCATCCCGGGGCGTCGGGCAGGAGAGAAGCGACGCTGGCGGGCCCGCGCTGTGCCACCTGAATCGACCTCTCGTCCGGGTCGTCGCCCCGGCGCCCGCCCGTGCATACACTGGCCATTCTCAGCGCAGGTCCGGAGCAGATGACGACGGACGTCAACTGCTACTTACAGTGCAGCATTGCATGCAATTTATCAACTGGGAGCGGCGCCTGCCTCGGGGCTCCCTGCGCACCAGCGCAGCCGGACCGATCAGCCGTGCAGGTCCCGCACGACGGCGTCGAGGGCGTTCACGGTGAGGGACACGGATTCGACGTCGATCCGCTCGTCGTTGCCGTGGAAGAGCTGGCGGAACATGCCGTAGTCCCAGCGCCGGCTGAGCAGGGCGAAACCGTACGCGGGGATGCCGCGGCGGCGGTAGAACCGGGCGTCTGAACCGCCGACGCTCAGCATCGGCAGCAGGTCGGCGTTCGGGTATGCACGGCGGGCGGCCGCCCCGAGGGCGTCGTAGAGCGGTGTGTCGATCGGAGAGCGGGTCGCGGCTTCGAACCCCTCGCCCTCGATCGTCACGTCGGCCATGAGCTCGCCGAGCGCCTCGCGGAGGTACGCGTCGACATCCGCCGCCGCGATGCCGGGCAGCACCCGGATGTCGAGGGTCACCGTCGCGAGCGCGGGAATGACGTTGTCCTTGTCGCCGGCCCGCACGACGTTCGGTGAGATGGTCGTGTGGGTCGAGGCATGCGCGAAACCGGCGAGGGTGCCGAGTTCGTGCAGGGCGTCGATGATGCGCACGGGGTCGAGAAGCCGCGCGGCGAGCGCCGGGTCGAGGTCGAGAGCGGCCACGTAACGGCGCCAGTCCGCGGTGATCTGCACGGGCGCGTGGTACCGGGCGAGCCGGTGCACCGCATCCGCCGCGATGATGGCGGCGTTACGGGCACCCCAGGGGGCCGAACCGTGGCCGGGGGTGCCGTGCACGATGAGGCGACGGCCGGCGATGCCCTTCTCGCCGATCGTCGTGGAGATGGAGGGTGTGCTGCCGACGGGCACGCCGCCGGACTCGGTGAGGACGAAGTCGGCGTCGATCAGGTCGAGGCGGTTCTCGGTGAGCCATTCGACACCCAGGCCGCTTCCGGCCTCTTCGTCGGCGACCGCAGCGAAGACGAGGTCGCCCCGGGGGCGGAACGAACCGGTCGCGATAGCGCGTGTGACGGCGGCGTAGCTCGCGGTGAGGCAGAGCATGTCGAGGGCGCCGCGACCCCAGATCTCGCCGTCGACGATCTCCGCCGCGAACGGGTCGCGGCTCCAGCCGGCCTCGTGCACGGGAACGACGTCGAGGTGACCGACGAGGGCGAGGGACGGGGCGCCCGGTTCCGTTCCGCGGATGCGGGTGATCAGGGAGGCCCGGCCGGGGTGCGGTTCGACGACCTCGAGGTCGAGGCCGGAGCCGGCGAAGAAGCCCTCGAGGGTGCGCACGCTGCGGATCTCGCCGCCGGAATCCGCTGTGCCGTCGTTGACGCACGCGTTGCGGATCAGGTCGCGCAGCAGGTCGACGGTGGCGCGGGTGAGCGCGTCTGTGGGGATCGTGTTGCCGGGGTGCGTGCTGCGGGGAAGGATGCTGCCGGGGAGGATGCTGCCGGGGAGGGAGTTGTCGGCGATGGTGCGGTCCTTTCGACAGGTGCCCACACTCTACCCGAGCGGATGTGGGACCCGGCTGCCCGGCTCAGCTCAGCTCAGGCGGCGATGCGGCCGGCCGCTTCGATCGCCGCGAGCTGACGCTCGAGGCTCCTCAGCAGCAGCCGGAGCTGGTCGGCGGGAGCGTCGGGGGCCTCCGGGTGCCACTGCACGCCGGTGATCGGCGCGAATTCGTGTTCGACGGCCTCGATGAGTCCGTCGGGGGCGACCGCTGCGGCGAGGAGGCCGGTGCCGAGGCGGTCGACGCTCTGGTGGTGGGCGCTCTGCACGGCGGCGAACGCGCCGCCGAGGCTGTCGGCGAGCACGGTGCCCTCGAGCAGCTCGACGGTGTGCTCACGGAGGATCCGGTCGATCGGAACGTCGACGTTGCGGTGGATGCCTTCGTCGAGGTGCTGCACGATGCTGCCGCCGAGGGCGACGTTGATGATCTGGAGGCCGCGGCAGATGCCGAGCAGCGGGGTGCCGCGTTCGAGGGCCCGGCGCACGAGCGCAAGCTGGCCGTCGTCGGCGACCGGGAAGTGCAGGGTCTCTTCCGGGTACCCGGAGACGCCGCCGTAGAAGCGCGGGGTGATGTCTTCCCCGCCGAGGATGACGATCGCGTCGGCATCCGCTGTCGCGGCGAGCAGGGTGGCGATGGTCATGTCGGCCGCGGCGAGGCGGGTGACGGCCCAGCCGCCCTGTTCGGCTGCGGCCACGACGGTTCCGTTGAGCACCTGGACCTTGGCGTGGTACGCGGGCCGGTCCGGGCGGCTTCCGGTGACCTCGACGACCGCGAGGCGCGGGGCGGTGGTCTCGGCCATGCTGCCCTCCAGGCTGTTTCATCGTGTGCGGTGTTCCCAGTGTGGGCACTGCCGGCTCCGGACGCGAACGGGGCCGTCACAGTCCGCAACAGAAGGTTCGTAGACGGGTAGGTCTGGCCGTTCTATGCTCGGGCACGAGGGCACCGGGCACCCGACCTCGCTTGCGATTCCCGCGCCGAAGGAGGCGAGTCCATGCGGTCACGACGGCTGCTGTTCCTGGGAGTCGTCCTCGCGGTCGTGGGCCTCGGGGCGGGGCCAGAGACCCCGGTCTACGCCGAGGATCCCCCGAGCTTCGGGTCTAGCCACATCGTCGACACGGTCGGGGCTCTCGGCTCCCGCACCGGAGAGGTGACCGCCGCTCTCGACCGGCTCTACGCGGAGACCCGCACCGACCTGTTCGTCGCCTACGTCGACAGCTTCAGCGGCGTCGCCGACCGGCAGCAGTGGGCGGACCAGACCGCAGACGAGAACGGGCTCGGCACCAACGACGTGCTGCTCGCCGTCGCAACAAGCGACCGCCAGTACCAGCTCTCGGTCGCGCAGAATTCGACCCTGACGGATGCGCAGCTGCTGGAGGTCGAAACCGTCGCGATCGAGCCGGCCCTGCGGGTGAATGACTGGGCGGGGGCGGCGATCGGCGCCGCGAACGGCTTCGCTGCGACGATCGGCGGGCAACCGGTTCCGGTGCCCTCTCTCACCCCCGGCACGGCGAATCCCCGCGGTGGGGGTTCCGGCGGCGGTCTCCTCACGGTGATCCTCGTGGCCCTCGTTGTCTTCATCGCGATCGTCGTGGGCGCGATCGTGTTCTTCGCCAGAAGAGGGCGGCGCACGGTGGCAGCCGTACCCGGTGCCCCCGCTGGGCCTGCCGCCCTGTCCACCGAGGAACTTTCCCGGCGTGCGGCGACCGCCCTCGTCCAGACGGATGACGCCGTGACGTCGAGCGAGCAGGAGCTCGGCTTCGCCCTCGCCCAGTACGGCCAGGAGGCCACGGAGGCATTCCGCACCGCCCTCGACTCCGCGAAGGCCGCGCTCCGGGCCGCGTTCACCCTGCAGCAGAAACTCGACGACGCCGTCCCCGACACAGAGGAGCAGCGCCGGGACTGGTTCGTCGCCATCCTCGACGGCTGCGAGCAGGCCAACACGACTCTCGACGATCAGGCCGCCGACCTCGCCGCGCTGCGCCAGCTGGAGAAGAACGCTCCGGCCGCCGCGGCATCCGCCACCAGCAAAGCCGACGCCGGCGAGAGCAGGATCGCGCCGGCCGCCGCCCGCCTCACCGAGCTCGCCGGCCGGTACACCCCGGCCGCGCTCGGCACCGTTGCCGACAACGCCGACCAGGCCAGGGAGCGGATCACCTTCGCGCGCACCGCACTGTCGGAGGCCGGCAAGCGGATCGAGAGCGACCCTCCGGGAGCCGCCGTCGGGATCCGCGCCGCCGAGGAGTCCATCGACCAGGCCGGACTGCTGCTCGACGCCGTCGACCGGCTCGGAACCGACCTGTCCGCCGCGGCGGACCGGATCTCGGCGACGCTCGCTGAGCTGCAGGGGGATCTCGCGGCGGCTCGCGCACTCCCCGCCGTCCCCGCCGACGTCATCGCCGACACCGAACGCGTCGTCGCCGAGGTCTCCGCCCGGCTCGGCGCCGGACCGATCAACCCGCTCGAGCTGCTCAGCCGGCTCGAGGCGACCAACGCGCGCATGGATGCCGCGTTGCAGGGGGTGCGGGACGCTGCAGCCCAGGCGCAACGCACCGCGGCCGCGCTCGACCAGGCCCTGCTCTCCGCACACGGCCAGGTCTCGGCGGCGGAGGATTTCATCACGGCACGCCGCGGCGCGGTCGGCGCGGAGGCGCGCACCCGGCTCGCCGAGGCCGGGCGGCTGCTCGCCCAGGCCGACGGGATCCGCGCCACCGACCCGGTCTCCGCCCTCTCCGCGGCGCAGCGCTCCGGCTCACTCGCCGCGGAGTCGACCACCCTGGCGCGAGCGGATGTCGACGGTTTCGCGGGCTTTACGGGCGGCGGTCCCGGCCGCGGTACCGGTTTCGGAGTCGGCGGCGGGAACGGCGGCGGGACCGGCTCAGGCACGCTCGGCGCCGTTCTCGGCGGCATCCTGATCAGCTCGGTACTCTCCGGCAACCGCGGCGGCGACCTCTTCGGCGGCGGCCCCTTCGGTGGTTCGCGTGGGCGGGGCGGTGGCGGCGGATTCGGCGTGCCGGGCGGTTTCGGCGGCGCGGGCACCCGGTCCCGCCGCGGCGGCGGCGGGAGGTTCTGACCCCACTCATCCCGTACAGCGGAAGCACACGGACACGCGCCACACTGGACCAGCCCGCAGAATCACTCGAAAGGACACTGTCATGACCAAGCAATCCATCTTCGGCCGCATCGCACAACTGGCCAAGGCGAACATCAACTCCCTGATCGACTCGGCAGAAGACCCGAAACTCATGCTCGACCAGATGGTGCGCGACTACAGCAACAGCATCTCGGATGCCGAGGGCGCCATCGCGGAGACGATCGGCAACCTGCGCCTCCTCGAGGACGACCACCGGGAGGACGTCGAGGCTGCTGCGGAGTGGGGCGGCAAGGCACTCGCCGCGAGCCGCAAGGCCGACGAATTGCGCGCAGCGGGCAACACCGTCGACGCCGACAAGTTCGACAACCTCGCCAAGGTCGCACTCGGCCGCCAGCTGCAGTCCGAGAAGGAAGCGAAGGCCGCCGAGCCGCAGATCGCCTCCCAGACCACCGTCGTCGACCAGCTCAAGAGCGGTCTCAACGCGATGAAGGAGAAGCTCGGCCAGCTGTCCGCCAAGCGTGACGAGCTCATCGCCCGGTCGAAGACGGCCGCCGCCCAGACCAAGGTCATGGACGCCGTCAAGAGCATCGACATCATGGACCCCACGAGCGAGGTCAGCCGGTTCGAGGACAAGATCCGCCGCGAGGAGGCCAAGGTACGCGGAGCGAACGAGCTCGCCGCATCGAGCCTCGACGCCCAGTTCGAAAGCCTCGAAGACCTCGGCGAACTCACTGAGGTCGACGCCCGCCTCGCCGCCCTCAAATCCTCGAGCGCGAGCGAGATCGAGAAGTAGCCCACGGCGCTAAACCGCCGAGAGGGCACACTTTTGAGTTCCGAGAACGCGCGTTTGGCCTCGCGCGCGACAACCCGCGAGGCGCATACTGGAGTATGGCTCCCTCCTTCGTTGTCGTGCCGCAATGGCAGGGTTCGGTTTCGCCGCGCGCGATGCGCCTCAGCGATGGTGCGGAGGCGATCCGGGGTGATCTTCCGTCCTCCGCAACCGTCGAAGTCCCGGTTCCGGTTGAGGCCGGCGACGCACAGGACACCGGGATCGACCGGTTCTCGAGCCTGGTGATGGTGCGGGAGCGCCTCACCCGGGCGCTGCGCGACTGCGTCACTCCCGTCCTCACGATCGGCGGCGAGTGCGGCGTCTCGCTCGCGGCCGTCGGCCACGCCTCGGCGCGGCATCCGGGCGGCCTCGCTGTGGTGTGGCTCGACGCCCACCCCGACCTGCACACCCCCGAGTCATCGCCCTCCGCAGCTTTCGGCGGCATGGTGCTCCGGGCGATCGCCGGCGAGGGCGTCGAAGGGCTCGTGCTCGACGCGGACGAACGGGTGCCGTTCGACCGGATCGTGGTCGCGGGAGCCCGCGACATCGACCCGGCGGAGGCCGAACTCATCGCTGCTGCGGGCATCCGCAGCCTGTCGATCGAGGAGCTCGAGACGCCGGACGGCATTCTCGCCGCCGTCCGCGCGACCGGGGCGACCGCGTTCTACCTGCACCTCGACCTCGACGTGCTCGACCCCTCCGTGCTGACCGGGCTCGCGAACCTGCTGCCCTTCGGACTGAGCGTCGAGACCCTCGGTCGCACGATCACCGCCCTGCGGGCCGAGTTCGAGCTCGCCGGCGCCACGATCGCGGGCTTCGCGCCCGCCTCCCCCGAGGCCGCGAACGACGACCTGCCGAGCATCCTGCGCATCATCGGCGCCCTCACCCGCTGAGTTGCCCGGCGTCGCGCAGAATCGTGTCACGCAGAATCGGAGATTTTTCCGACACTCCGTGAACGCGGGCAGCGGATGCCGCGAGTCGCGCAAAACTCCGACGTTGCGTTGTTCCCCACCGCGGGCAACGCGCCGAAACTCAACAGCACCGCGACCCGACAGCACAAGGAAGGCATCCGTGAGCGAGCAGCGCAGCACCGAACAGAGCCGAAACCAGTACGACCCCGCCGAACAGGCACCCCGGGTGCTGACCGAACGGCGCGGGCACGTGCTCCTGATCGGACTGAACCGGCCGGAGAAGCGCAACGCCGCCGACCTCGCGATGCTGCAGCAGCTGTCCCTGGCCTACGGCGAGCTCGACCGCGACCCCGAACTCCGGGTCGGCCTCGTCTACGCCGTCGGCGAGCACTTCACGGCCGGCCTCGACCTCGCCGACATCGGCCCGCGCCTCGGCCCGGACGGCATCGACATGGTGCCGCACGGCGGGATCAACCCCTGGCAGGTCGACGGCCGAGCGGTCTCGAAGCCGGTGGTGATGGCCGTGCAGGGCACCTGCCTCACGCTCGGGATCGAGCTCATGCTCGCGAGCGAGATCTCGGTCGCGGCCGCCTCGACGCGGTTCGGGCAGATCGAGGTGGCCCGCGGCATCCTGCCTTTCGGAGGAGCCACGATCCGTTTCCCGCGCGCGGTCGGCTGGGGCAATGCGATGCGCTGGATCCTCACCGGCGACATGTTCGACGCCGCGGAGGCCCTGCGGATCGGCCTCGTTCAGGAGGTCGTCCCCGACGGCACCGAGTTCGACCGGGCCTTCGAGCTCGCCGGCCGGATCGCCGCCCAGGCCCCGCTCGCGGTGCAGGCGACCCTCGCGAACGCACGCGATGCCGTGCGCCTCGGCGATGCCGTGGCCGAGGCCGGGCTGCAACCGGCCCTCGGCGTGCTCGCCGCGAGCGAGGATGCCCGGATCGGCATGGAAGCGTTCCGCACCCGCACCGCGGCGAAATTCGTGGGGCGCTGACCCACGTGACTCATCGACGACAGGAGACACCATGAACGATAAGACCACGACCTACGACGTCATCGTGATCGGCGGCGGTGCCGTCGGCGAGAACGTCGCGGACCGCACCGTCCAGGGCGGGCTGAGCACCGTCATCGTCGAGAGCGAACTCGTCGGCGGCGAGTGCTCGTACTGGGCGTGCATGCCGTCCAAGGCCCTGCTGCGGAGCGGAGCGGCCCTCTCCGCCGCGCGCCGGGTCGGCGGCGCCGCCGAGGCCGCGACCGGTGAGCTCGACGTCGCCGCCGTGTTGCGTCGCCGGGACTCGTTCACGAGCAACTGGTCGGATGACGGCCAGGTCGGCTGGCTCGACTCCGCGGGAATCGCCCTTGTCCGCGGGCACGCCCGCTTGAGCGGCGTGCGCGAGGTGACCGTGACCGGCCCGGACGGAACGACGACCGTGCTCACCGCCCGGCACGCCGTCGTGGTGAGCACGGGGTCATCCGCCGTGCTGCCCGACATTCCAGGGATCGGCACCGTCGACCCCTGGACCAGCCGGGAGGCCACGAGCGCCCAGCACGTGCCGGAGAGCCTCGCCGTGATCGGCGGCGGTGTCACCGCGGCCGAAATGGCCACGGCGTACACGTCGCTCGGTGCCCGGGTCACGCTCATCGTGCGCCACTCCCTCCTCGGCAAGGAGGAACCGTTCGCCGGCGAACTCGTCATCGAGGCGCTGCGTGCGGCGGGAGCGACGGTCCTGACCGGGGAGGCTCCCGTTCTCGCGATGCGCGCGGCCGACGGCAACGTCGTGCTCACCCTCGCGAGCGGCGGAACCGTCACCGCGACCGAGGTCCTTGTCGCGACGGGTCGCGCACCGCGTACCGACGACCTCGGGCTGGAGTCCGTCGGTCTTCCCGACGGCGGCTGGCTGACCGTCGATGACACCCTGCTCGTTCAGGGCGACGCGGCGGACCTCGCCGGCGACTGGCTGTACGCGACCGGCGACGTCACGCACCGGGCGCTGCTCACCCACCAGGGCAAGTATCAGGCGCGCGCGGCGGGCGACGTGATCGTCGCCCGCGCCTCCGGCCGGGCCGTCGACGACGCGCCCTGGGGCACCCACGTCGCCACCGCAGACCACTCCGCGGTCCCCCAGGTGACGTTCACCGATCCCGAGGTCGCCTCGGTCGGGCTCACCCAGGCGGCGGCGGAGAAGGCGGGCTTCCGGATCCGGGTGCTCGACTATGCGATCGGAAACGTCGCCGGGGCGAGCCTGCAGGCCGACGGGTACACCGGCAAGGCCAGGGCCATCGTCGATCTCGACCGGGAAGTGCTCATCGGCGTGACGTTCGTGGGCCAGGACGTCTCCGAGCTCCTGCACGCCGCGACCATCGCCGTCGTCGGCGAGGTCCCGATCGCCCGGCTCTGGCACGCTGTGCCGGCGTACCCCACGATGAGCGAAGTCTGGCTGCGCCTGCTGGAGGCATACGGCCGGCCGTAGCCGGGCATCCGCTGCCCGCTGCCGCGCGATTGTTGCCGCTGCGGACACCTGCGCCTCGCGCGCCGGCCACAGTTGTCCGTTTCGGCACCAGTCGCCGACAGGCACCACCCGTGCATCCTCGCGACGGTTGGTTCTCGGGCGCTCTCAGTGCCGGTCAGGCGGCATACGCTTGGTTCATGCGCCGGATCCTCTTCGATTCGTCCCTCAGCAGGGCCGGATATCTCTATGCGACGGCTGTCGGTCTGGTCTGGGGCGGGCTCCTCAGCACAGGGCGCGTCGAGCGCCGCGGCGGCCTGATCGTGTTCCGCGGCCTGCCGGACTGGGCCTTCGGTCGCGGCGGGTCCTGCGTCGGCGGTTGTTACCTCACCAGGGACAACGTCTCAGACGCGATCCTCGAACACGAGGCCGTGCACAAGCGCCAGTGGCAGCACTACGGCATGCTGTTCCCGCTGTTCTACAGCGCCGCCGGCCGCAACCCACTCACCAACCGTTTTGAAATCGAGGCCGGCCTGGACAAGGGCGGCTACCTGGCCAAAGGGAAGTCATGACAGAAAAGTCCGAAGCATCCGCACCGTCCGCTCGCACGATCATCATCACCGGGGGCAGCGACGGCATCGGCGCGGCCGCGGCCCGCGCACTGAGCCGCACCGGGGCATCCGTCGTCATCGTGGGACGCTCGGCGGCCAAGACCGCCGCCGTCGCCGCACCGCTCGGCGCCGACTCGTTCACCGCAGACTTCGCCAGCCTCGACGAGGTGCGCTCTCTCGCCGCGACCCTCCTCGACCGCTACCCGCGCATCGACGTGCTCGCGAACAACGCCGGCGGCATCATGGGCAAGCGGGAGCTCACCGTCGACGGCCACGAGAAGACCTTCCAGGTCAACCACCTCGCGCCGTTCCTGCTCACGACGCTCCTCACCGACCGGCTGCTGGAGAGCCACGCCCGGGTGATCAACACCGCGAGCGTGGCGAACAGCGTCTACGCCCGCTTCGACATCGACGACCTCGACGGGAACCGGAAGTACTCGCCCAACCGGGCATACGGCAACGCCAAGCTCGCCAACATCCTCTTCACCCGCGAGCTGAACCACCGCTACCACGAGCAGGGCATCACCACCGCGGCATTCCACCCCGGCGTCGTCGCGACCAGCTTCTCCTCGAACTCGACGAGCGTGATGCGCTTCCTCTACCAGACCCCACTCAAGCGGATGCTGATCACCCCGGAGCAGGGCGCGGACACCCTGGTCTGGCTCGCCACGGCGCCCCTGGACGAGTGGATCTCCGGCGAGTACTACGACAAGCGCCTGGTCGCGAAGGCGAACACGCTGGCATACGACCCGGCGCTCGCCGCCGCCCTCTGGGAGCGCAGTGCGGCGATGGTGGCTGCGGCTGCCCAGGCCGCACCCACCCTCGAATAGCCGTTACGGCATCCGCCCGTTTACTCCGAGTACTGGTTGATCCGAGCCGTTTACTCGGAGTAGCCGGCGGATGCCTCGGCGAGCATGTCCGCCTCTGCCCACGTCGCAAGGTTCGCGCGCAGTGCCGCACCGAGCGTGGCGTCGACGCTCGTCCAGTACCAGATCGCGCGCTCGGTGACCTCTGCGCGCTGCACGCCGCTGATCGCGCCCGTGATGGTGTCGAGGAAGCGGGCCTTGGCCGCATCGTCGAACACGTCGCGGTAGAGCGTCCCGGCCTGGCCGAAGTCGCTGTCCTCGCTGCGCAGCACGGCGGCGGCACGGAGCAGCTCACCGTCGTTCTCCCAGCTGCCCTCGCCCGCGAGCAGCGGGTCGGCCACTGGGCCGCCGAGCGAGTTCGGCGCGTAGTTCGGGGCCTCTGGGGCGTTGAAGTGGTGCCTGCCGGCGCCGTCCTGCGAGTAGCCGTTCACCGGGGCGGCGTGCGGGGCGTTGACGGGCAACTCGGCGTAGTTCGTGCCGACCCGGTATCGCGCGGCGTCCGGGTAGGAGAAGATGCGCGCCATCAGCATCTTGTCGGGGCTCGCCGCGATGCCGGGCACGAAGTTGGCCGGCGAGAACGCGGCCTGCTCGATCTCGGCGAAGAAGTTCTGCGGGTTGCGGTTGAGCGTGTGCACACCCACCTCGATGAGCGGGTAGTCGGCGTGCGGCCAGACCTTGGTCAGGTCGAAGGGGTTGAAGCGGTAGGTCTTGGCGTCCTCGTACGGCATGATCTGCACCGAGACGGTCCAGGACGGGAAGTTACCTGCCTCGATCGCGTCGTGCAGGTCGCGGCGGTAGTAGTCGGCGTCTGCGCCGGCGATGAGCTCGGCCTCCGAGCCCTCCATCTCGACGTTGCCCTGGTTGGAAGTGAAGTGGTACTTGACCCAGAACCGCTCGCCTGCGGCGTTGATCCACTGGTAGGTGTGCGAGCCGAAGCCGGGCATCTCGCGCCAGGAGCGCGGCAGGCCGCGGTCGCCCATCAGGTAGGTGACCTGGTGCGCGGACTCCGGGGAGAGGGTCCAGAAGTCCCACTGCATCGTGGCATCGCGCAGGCCGGAGCCCGGAAGGCGCTTCTGGGAGTGGATGAAGTCGGGGAACTTGATGCCGTCGCGGATGAAGAACACCGGGGTGTTGTTGCCGACGATGTCGTAGTTGCCCTCGGTCGTGTAGAACTTGACCGAGAAGCCCCGCACGTCGCGCCAGGTGTCCGGGCTGCCCTGCTCGCCGGCGACGCTCGAGAAGCGCTGAAGCGTCTCGGTGCTCGTGCCGGGCTGGAAGACCGCGGCGCGGGTGTACGCCGAGACGTCGCCGGTGACCTCGAACACGCCGTGCGCTCCGCCGCCCTTGGCGTGCACGATGCGCTCCGGGATGCGCTCGCGGTTGAACTGCGCGAGCTTCTCGACGAGGTAGCGGTCGTGCAGGGCCGCGACGCCCTCCGTGCCGACGGTGAGGGAATGCTCGTCGCTCGCGACGGGGGTTCCGGTCTGGGTGGTGGTCGGCTTGATCTGCCCGGTGTTCGACTCGCTGTTGGACTCGGTGGTCATGCTGCTCCTTTGTTCGACTACATGTGCACTGCGAAAGTGTGGGGTGGGTGGGCTGTCTCTGGCGCTGCGGCTACGCGGTCGCGGCCTGGCAATCGGGGCAGAGCCCCCAGTACGTGACCTCTGCAGCGTGCACGGCGAAACCGCCCGTGTCGCTCGGCTCGAGGCACGGCGCCGCGCCGACGGCGCAGTCCACGTCCTGCACGGCGGCGCACCGTGAGCAGATCACGTGATGGTGGTTGTCGCCGACCCGGCGCTCGTAGAGCGCCGGCGACCCGGACGGTTCGATCCGGCGGGTGAGACCCGCGGAGGTGAAGGCTGCAAGTACCCCGTAGACCGCCTGCAGCGAGGTGCCGGGAAGCTCGAGCCTCACAGCGGCGAAGAGCCGTTCGGCGCTCGTGTGCGGCGAATCGTCGAGGGCCCGCAGCACGGCGAGGCGAGGTGAGGTGACCTTGAGTCCCGATCGACGGATGCTGTCGCCGAGCTGCTCGTGCTCGCCCGGCCCGGAAATGCCCGGGTTGCTGTTGGGCGTCCCGGTCGTCGTCATGCCCTCACGCTAACAGTTGTTTTGATTTCCTCAAAACAATTCACGGGATGTTCAGGAAGCGGGGGTCAGGCAGTGGGGGTCAGGATCGGGGGGCGGTCTCGCCGTCGCCATCGGCGCCGCCGGTCAGGGCGCCGCGGTAGACGTCGAGCACGCGGGACAGGAAGCCCGCGATCACCGCGCGCTCTTCCGCCGGGAGGTCACGGGTGACCGTGGCGACTCCCCCGATCACGGGCATGAGCGCCCCGACGGCCTTCTCGACCGATTTTGCTGAGGGGAGGACCACGACCTTTCGCCGGTCCGATGTGTGCGCCTCTCTCCGGGCATGCCCGAGTGCGACGAGCCGGTCGACTACGAGGGTGGTCGCGGCCGTCGAGATGTCGAGCCGCCGCGAGAGTTCGCTCGGCGTGAGCGAACCGGCGCTGATCAGGTGTTCCATCGCGGACAAGTCGGTCGGGTTGACCGCAAGGGCCTGGCCGACCTGCCGCTCGAACGCCCGCGACAGCACCACGAATTCCCGCAGCTGCGTGCCGATCTCGCCGGAATAAGGCAGGCCGATGTCGTTGTCGCCGACCAGCGGCTGGACGGCATCCGCCGCGGAACCGGTCGGCGCACTCGCCGGGGGCGTGGACTTGCGAGGCTCTGCCATGACGGCCATACTAGTCCTGACATTGCTAGGATGCTTAGCAATCAGGACTCTTGGAGGAAAAGTGCTCGGGATTGTGCGCATCATCACAGGTCGGAGAACGGCCTGGGTGGTCCTCGTCGGCGCAATCATCGCCGTCGGACTGCTGTTCGCACTGCTGCCGAAGAGCGCCGGGAACGACTTCCCGACCTCCGGGCTGCCCACGTCGAGCCAGGCTGCGAGGGTCGACGCCCTGCTCGCCGACTTCCCCTCGGCGAAGCAGACCTCGGCGATCATCGTCTGGAGCCGCGGCGGCGCAGACGCGACCGGCGCAGAGAGCGCACTGACCGAAGCGGACAAGTCCGCGATCACCGCGCGGGCCGCCGAACTGGGCGCGCTTTCGACCGCACCCCGGGCGACGACACCCCGGTTCAGCGACGACGGACTCGCGGCGATCAGCGTCGTGCCGCTCGAGGCCGCCGCCGTCAGCGCCGACGTGAAGGGCACGGCCACGGACATCCGCGCGGCCGCCTCGAGCGACCTGCCCGCCGGCCTGAGTTCCTACGTGACCGGGCCGGTCGGGTTCCAGGCCGACATCTCGAACGCCTTCGCGGGCGCCGATTTCCGGCTGCTGCTCGTGACCGTGATCGTCGTCGCGGTACTGCTGATCATCACCTACCGCAGTCCCGTGCTCTGGATCGTGCCGCTCGTGGTCGTCGGGCTCGCCGACGGGCTCGCCGGCGTCGTCGTGAGCGCCCTCGCCGGACCGTTCGGCATCACCCTGGATGCGAGCGTCTCCGGCATCCAGTCCGTGCTCGTCTTCGGTGCGGGCACCAACTACGCGCTGCTGCTCGTCGCCCGCTACCGCGAGGAACTGCTGCACACCGAGAGCAGGAATGAGGCGATGCGGATCGCCGTGCGGAGCGCAGGCCCCGCGATCGCCGCGAGCGGCGGGACCGTCGCGCTGAGCCTCCTGACCCTGCTCTTCGCCGAGCTCTCCGGCAACCGCGCGCTCGGCTTCGCCTGTGCGATCGGCGTCGTCATCGCGATCCTGTTCGCCCTCATCGTGCTTCCCGCCGCACTCGTCGTCTGCGGCCGCGGCCTGTTCTGGCCGTTCGTCCCCCGCTACGACCCTGCCTCGCCCCGCGTGCACACCGGATTCTGGTCCCGGCTCGGCCGCGGCGTCGCCCGGCGCCCCGTTGCGATCATCGTCGCATCCGCCCTCGGACTCGGCGCCCTCAGTCTCGGGCTGGTCGGGGCATCCGTCGGGCTCTCGCAGGCCGACCAGCTGCTCGGCAACCCCGAATCGGTACAGGCGCAGGCCATCGTCGACGCCTCGTTCTCGTCGGGGCTCACGAGCCAGACCGTCGTGCTTGCGCCGGATGCATCGGCCACGGAGGCCGCGAGCCTCGCCACGGCAACACCGGGCGTCGCCACGGTGCAGCCGGGCGAGAGCGCGAACGGGCGCACCCGGCTCAACCTCCAGCTCTCGAGCGAACCGGGAAGTGAGACGACGTTCGCGACCATTACCGCGCTGCGCACCACGTACGCGGATGCCGGCGGCGCTGTCGCTGATTCCCTCGTCGGCGGCACGGACGCGACGGCCCTCGACACCCGCACGAGTTCGCAGCGCGACCAGGACCTGATCCTGCCGATGATCCTCGCGATCGTCTTCGGCATCCTTGCCCTGCTGCTCCGCTCTCTCGTCGCCCCTGTCCTGCTGATCCTGAGCGTGCTCGCGACCTTCTTCGCGAGCCTCGGCGCGTCCAACCTGATCTTCCAGAACCTGCTGGGGTTCCCGGCGTTCAACACGAACGTCGTGCTGTTCGCGTTCCTGTTCCTCGTCGCGCTCGGGGTGGACTACAACATCTTCCTCACCACGAGGGCTCGGGAGGAGGCCCGGCTGCACGGCACCCGGGAGGGCATGGTGCGCGCCCTCTCCTCGACCGGAGCGGTCATCACGAGCGCCGGCATCCTCATCGCGGCGGTCTTCGTCGTGCTCGGCGTTCTGCCGGTCGTCGCGCTCGCCCAGATCGGCGTGATCGTCTGCCTCGGCGTCCTCCTCGACACCCTGCTCGTGCGCACCCTCGTGGTTCCCGCGCTCGTGTTCCTCACCGGCGACCGGTTCTGGTGGCCGTCGCGCCCGGCCCTCCGCGAGTAGCACGGTAGCGAGCCCCGGGCGCCGGCAGGCCTCGCGAGTACAGTGTCCGCATGACTGCGGTGCTCGAGCGGATGCTGCCGGCGTGGCTCGTGCGGCATCCGTTGCGGTCTGGCTGGGCCTGGCTGGCCCTCTGGGGCGTCGTGGTCGCCTCAGACGCCCTCTCGCCCTGGATTCCTGACCCGGGCTGGTACGCGGTCGTGCTGCTCGCCGCGCTGCCGGCCCTCGCGGCCACGCTGTGGCTGCTCGCGGCCACGCCGCGCGACCACCTGCCGCCCACGAACGACTCGGTGCTCGGTCACTTTTTCGTGCGGTTCCTCACGCTGTGCGCGGCGTTCCTGGTCTGGGGCGTGTCCGTGGTCGCGAGCTCGTCGATCTCGACGGCGATCCAGGCCGCGGCGAACGACAACGACGCCGAAGTGACCGGGCTCGGCTTCACGCTCTTGCTCGCGGCGATCCCGGTGGTGCTGCTCGTGCTGTGGATGGCCTTCGTCGTGCGGTGCGGCTGGTTCCTGCGGCGGTTGCGCGGCTGGCGCGAGCTGCCCGAGGCGCACGCGGTTCCGGAGGAGTTCCTGCGGACCAGCCCGCGCTTGCGGGCCACGGTCGTGGGGCTCGCCCACCCGGGGCTGCTCCTCGCCGGCGGGCTCGGGGCATCCGTGCTCGCCGTGCTGCTCGGCGGTCCAGAACTCAGCCTGCACCTCGCGCCCTGACCCGGGCCCCGGACTGGGCAGTACGGCTCAGTGGGCGAGCGGGCCGCCGACCTTGGTGAGCAGCGCCTGAAAGGCCCGGGGTGCGCCCCGGAGCTCCGACCGGGCCGTGAGCGCACCGGCGGCATGGAAGGCCTGGGCGACGTTGATGATCTCGTACTGCACGAGCGAACCCTGGTCCTCAGGGAGCACGCGGTACTCGCCGCGGTACCACCAGTCCCCCTGCACGACGATCAGGCGCTCGGCGGGATCGGCCCGGAAATGCCGGTTGATCGCGGCGGCCCCCTCGCTCGGTGCGGGCATCAACGCCGCGAGCAGCCGCACGAACACGGTCTCCGGCGGGGCTTCGAGGTGCCCGGCGAACGACCGCAGCACGGTGTGGCGCTTCGGCAGCTCGAACGAGACGTCAGGGTCGGTCACGGGTTACTTCAGGCTCTTCTGGAGCAGCACGGTGCCGAGCCAGCGGTCGAACTTGAAGCCGACCTTGCCCATCCGGCCGATCTCCTTGAACCCGAAGTCGAGGTGCAGCTTGATCGAGGCGTCGGCGCCCTGGTCGGCGATCACGGCGATGATCTCCTTGAGGCCCGCATCCTTGGAGCGCGTGATGAGTTCGCCGAGCAGCACCCGGCCGAGGCCCTTGCCTGTCGAGGCCGCTCCGAGGTAGATCGAGTTCTCGACGGTGAAGCGGAAGGCGCGCTTCTCCTTCCACGGCGTGACGAGCGCGTAGCCGAGGATCTGACCGGCCGGCGACACGGCCACGATGAAGGGCATGCCGAGCTTGCCGAGGTAGTAGAACTTGCTGCGCCACGCGGCGAGGGTCATCGGGTCGACGTCGAAGGTGACCGTGCTGTTGGCGACGTAGTAGTTGTAGATCTCGCGAATGTAGGGCAGGTCGGTGATCAGCGCGTCCCGCATCGAGTACTCGAACGGAGCCTCGGTCTCCGGCGCCGGGCGCAGGTGCCTGGGCAACTGCCGGCGCGGCTGGTATTCCTCTTCAAGCATGGCTGGCTCCTCACACGGACTTCCAGATTACCCGAGAGTCCAGTCGACGGGCGCTGCGCCCTGCTCGGCGAGGAGCGCGTTCGCGCGACTGAAGGGCCTCGACCCGAAGAAGCCGCGGCGCGCGGACAGCGGGCTCGGATGCGCGGACTCGATCACCGGGGTGTTGCCGAGCAACGGCCGAAGCCTCGCGGCGTCCTTGCCCCAGAGGATCGCGACAAGGGGCGTTCGGCGGGCGACGAGGGCGCGGATGGCCTGGTCCGTGACGGCTTCCCAGCCGTGGCCGCGGTGCGAACCGGGCTCGCCGGCACGCACGGTGAGCACCCGGTTGAGCAGCAGAACCCCCTGGGCCGACCAGGCCGACAGGTCTCCGGTGCGGAGGGTGACCCCGACGTCCGACTGGAGCTCTGCGGCGATGTTCCCGAGGCTCCGCGGCAGGGGCCGCACCGCCGGGTCGACCGCGAAGGCGAGGCCGAGCGGATGCCCCGGCGTCGGATACGGGTCCTGGCCGACCAGGAGCACGCGGACCGCCCGGAACGGTTCACGGAAGGCGCGCAGCACCCGTGCCGGCGCCGGCAGCCAGGGTCGCCC
>NZ_JASJVI010000082.1:0-18639 GCF_035019865.1 Cryobacterium sp. 10I5 | reverse complement strand
GGGTTATACCTGAGAAAATGGTGAAGGTCAAGATTGGGGTGGACATAGGGGGAAAGACAGCCTATAGTTGATCTTTGCGCTCCCAGACAAATCTATGCCTTCATATTGCGGTCGGCTTTGCGTGCTCAAGCCACCTTGAGGCATACCTCGTTTCGAACTGAGGGTCTGGGGAGCGTACTCGGAATTCATTACTAACAGTGACTAGACCTGACGGGGTCTACGGAGGTTATTTCCTTGGCTGCTGCGCGCAACGCAACCACCAACTCACCCAAGAACGGCCGCGCTGCAGGGCGTCTGTCGTTCGCAAAGATCACAGACAATCTGACGGTCCCGGACCTGCTCGCCTTGCAGACGGAGTCCTTCGATTGGCTTGTCGGAAACGACAAGTGGAAGAAGCGTGTCGAAGAAGGTCTGGCGCAAGGTCGCCAGGACCTCCCGACCCGCACCGGGCTCGACGAGATCTTCGAAGAGATCTCCCCGATCGAGGACCTCGGCGAAACGATGCAGCTGTCGTTCACCAACCCCGAGCTCGAGCCTGAGAAGTACACCATTGACGAGTGCAAGGAAAAGGGCAAGACCTATTCCGCACCCCTCTATGTGAACGCTGAGTTCATGAACCACCTCACCGGTGAGATCAAGACCCAGACCGTGTTCATGGGTGACTTCCCGCTGATGACCCCCAAGGGCACCTTCGTGATCAACGGCACCGAGCGTGTCGTCGTTTCACAGCTCGTGCGCTCGCCCGGTGTGTACTTCAACCGTGAGCAGGAGAAGACCTCCGACAAGGACATCTACTCCGCCCGCGTCATCCCGAGCCGTGGAGCCTGGCTCGAATTCGAGATCGACAAGCGCGACCAGGTCGGCGTTCGCATCGACCGCAAGCGCAAGCAGTCCGTGACCGTGTTCCTCAAGGCACTCGGCCTCACGAGCGAGCAGATCCTCGAAGAGTTCAAGGGCTTCGCGTCCATCGAGCTCACCCTGGAGAAGGACAACATCCTTACCAAGGAAGAAGCCCTCAAGGACATCTACCGCAAGCTGCGTCCGGGAGAGCAGGTCGCCGCAGAGGCAGCCCGCGCGCTCCTCGACAACTTCTTCTTCAACTCCAAGCGTTACGACCTCGCCAAGGTTGGTCGTTACAAGATCAACCGCAAGCTCGGCATCGAAGCGCCGCTCAGCTCCTCCGTGCTGACCCTCGAGGACATCCTCGCCACGATCAAGTACCTGGTTGCCCTTCACGACAACCAGACCACGATCTCCGGCATCCGTGAGGGCGTCCCCACCGACATCCGCATCGACATCGACGACATCGACCACTTCGGTAACCGTCGTATCCGCGCCGTCGGCGAGCTTATCCAGAACCAGGTCCGCACCGGCCTGTCCCGCATGGAGCGCGTCGTCCGCGAGCGCATGACCACGCAGGACATCGAAGCGATCACGCCGCAGACCCTGATCAACGTGCGCCCCGTCGTCGCCGCGATCAAGGAGTTCTTCGGAACCAGCCAGCTGTCGCAGTTCATGGACCAGAACAACCCGCTCGCCGGCCTTACGCACAAGCGCCGCTTGTCCGCGCTCGGCCCGGGTGGTCTGTCCCGTGACCGCGCCGGCGTCGAGGTGCGAGACGTTCACCCCTCGCACTACGGCCGCATGTGCCCGATTGAAACCCCGGAAGGCCCGAACATCGGCCTGATCGGTTCGCTCGCCTCGTTCGCGCGGATCAACGCCTTCGGATTCATCGAGACCCCGTACCGTCGTGTCGTCGACGGCGTCATCACGACGACCATCGACTACCTGACCGCGAGCGAAGAAGACGAGTTCATCGTCGCCCAGGCCAACGCGCCGCTGACCAAGGACGCCCGGTTCGCCGAGCCCCGGGTCCTCGCACGTAAGAAGGGTGGCGAGGTCGACCTCTTCCCCGCAGAAGACATCGGCTACATGGATGTCTCCCCGCGCCAGATGGTGTCCGTCGCGACCTCCCTCATCCCGTTCCTCGAGCACGACGATGCGAACCGCGCCCTCATGGGTGCGAACATGCAGCGCCAGGCCGTTCCTCTCCTCATGAGTGACAGCCCGCTCGTCGGTACCGGCATGGAGGTCTTCGCGGCCATCGACGCCGGCGACGTCATCACCGCCGACAAGTCGGGTGTGGTGATGGAGGTTTCGGCCGACGTCGTCACCATCCAGCTTGACGAGGGTGGCACGCAGGACTACTACATGCGCAAGTTCGCGCGCTCCAACCAGGGCACGAGCTACAACAACCGCGTCATGGTCACCGCAGGTGAGCGGATCGAAGCCGGCGAGGTCATCGCCGACGGTCCCGCCACCGACAACGGAGAGCTCGCCCTCGGTAAGAACCTCCTCGTGGCATTCATGCCGTGGGAAGGCTACAACTACGAGGACGCGATCATCCTGAGCCAGAACCTGGTCAAGGACGACACCCTCTCCTCGATTCACATCGAGGAATACGAGGTCGACGCCCGCGACACCAAGCTCGGCAAGGAAGAGATCACCCGCGACCTGCCGAACGTCTCCCCGGACCTGCTTGCAGACCTGGACGAGCGTGGCATCATCCGCATCGGCGCCGAGGTCCGCCCCGGCGACATCCTGGTCGGAAAGGTCACGCCGAAGGGCGAGACCGAGCTTTCCGCCGAGGAACGCCTGCTGCGCGCCATCTTCAACGAGAAGAGCCGCGAAGTTCGCGACACCTCGCTCAAGGTGCCCCACGGTGAGCGCGGAACGATCATCGGCGTCAAGGTGTTCGACTCGCAGGATGGCGACGACGAGCTCGGCTCTGGCGTCAACCAGCGTGTTGCCGTCTTCATCGCCCAGAAGCGCAAGATCACCGAGGGTGACAAGCTCGCCGGCCGTCACGGCAACAAGGGTGTTATTTCCCGCATCCTGCCGATCGAGGACATGCCGTTCCTCGCCGACGGCACCCCGGTCGACATCATCCTCAACCCGCTCGGTATCCCCGGTCGCATGAACTTCGGCCAGGTGCTCGAAACGCACCTCGGCTGGATTGCGAAGCAGGGCTGGGACGTGGAAGGCAAGCCCAAGTGGGCCGCCAACCTGCCCGAGCAGGCGCACCACGCCGCACCGAACACCAAGGTCTCCACCCCGGTGTTCGACGGCGCGTTCGAGATCGAGATCGAGGGTCTCCTCGACTCGACGACGAAGACCCGCGACGGCGTGCGACTGATCGACTCCACCGGAAAGACGCAGCTGTTCGACGGCCGCTCCGGCGAGCCGTTCCCGAACCCGATCTCGGTCGGCTACATGTACATCCTGAAGCTGCACCACCTCGTCGACGACAAGATCCACGCTCGTTCGACCGGTCCGTACTCCATGATCACGCAGCAGCCGCTGGGTGGTAAGGCGCAGTTCGGTGGACAGCGATTCGGTGAGATGGAGGTCTGGGCGCTCGAGGCATACGGTGCCGCATACGCCCTGCAGGAACTCCTGACCATCAAGAGCGACGACATCCTCGGCCGCGTCAAGGTGTACGAGGCCATCGTCAAGGGTGAGAACATCCAGGAGCCCGGCATCCCCGAGAGCTTCAAGGTCCTCATCAAGGAAATGCAGTCGCTGTGCCTGAACGTCGAGGTGCTGTCCTCGGACGGAACCGCCGTCAGCCTGCGCGACACGGATGACGAGGTGTTCCGCGCTGCGGAAGAGCTCGGCATCAACATTTCCACCCGCTTCGAATCATCCTCGATCGACGACATCTAGGGCCGGGCAGAATGACAAATACTCCGAACACTCTTCAAGGAGAGAAATTGCTCGACGTAACCACGTTTGACGAGCTTCGAATTGGCCTGGCGACCGCAGACGACATCCGTCGCTGGTCGCACGGTGAGGTCAAGAAGCCCGAAACCATCAACTACCGCACGCTCAAGCCGGAAAAGGACGGCCTGTTCGGCGAGCAGATCTTCGGACCGTCCCGGGACTGGGAATGCTCATGCGGTAAGTACAAGCGAGTTCGCTTCAAAGGCATCGTCTGCGAGCGTTGTGGCGTAGAGGTCACCAAGTCGTCGGTGCGTCGTGAGCGGATGGGCCACATCGAGCTCGCCGCCCCCGTCACCCACATCTGGTACTTCAAGGGAGTCCCCTCCCGTCTCGGCTACCTGCTGGACATGGCACCGAAGGACCTCGAAAAGGTCATCTACTTCGCTGCGTACATGGTCATCACGGTCGACGAAGACGGCCGTCACCAGGACATGCCGGGCCTTGAGAACGAGCTTCGCCTCGAGATCAAGACCCTCGAAGGCCAGCGCGATTCCCGGATCGCCGACCGCCTCGTCCGCCTCGAAACCGACCTCGCCGCACTTGAGGCAGAGGGCGCCAAGAGCGACCAGAAGAAGCGCACCAAGGACGCCGCCGAGAAGGAAATGGGGCAGGTCCGCAAGTCCCTCGACGAGCAGATCGCGCACCTCGAGCGCGTGTGGGAAGACTTCCGCACCCTCAAGGTCGGCGACCTCAAGCCAGAGGACAGCGTCTTCCACGAACTCCAGGACCGTTTCGGCATGTACTTCGAGGCCTACATGGGCGCCGAAGCCATCAAGAAGCGCCTGCTGGCCTTCGACCTGGTCACCGAGAGCGAAAACCTGCACCTGCAGATCGCCGAGGGCAAGGGTCAGAAGAAGATCCGCGCCATCAAGCGTCTCCGCGTGGTCAACGCCTTCATCATGACCGGCAACTCGCCGGCCGCGATGGTGCTCGACGTCGTCCCGGTCATCCCGCCCGAACTGCGCCCGATGGTGCAGCTCGACGGTGGCCGTTTCGCCACGAGCGACCTCAACGACCTCTACCGTCGTGTGATCAACCGCAACAACCGCCTGCGTCGCCTCCTTGACCTCGGTGCCCCCGAGATCATCGTGAACAACGAGAAGCGGATGCTGCAGGAAGCTGTCGACGCACTGTTCGACAACGGTCGTCGCGGCCGTCCCGTCACCGGTACTGGCAACCGCGCCCTCAAGTCCCTGAGCGACATGCTCAAGGGCAAGCAGGGTCGTTTCCGCCAGAACCTCCTCGGCAAGCGCGTCGACTACTCCGGCCGTTCGGTCATCGTCGTCGGCCCGCAGCTCAAGCTGCACCAGTGTGGTCTGCCCAAGCAGATGGCACTCGAGCTGTTCAAGCCGTTCGTGATCAAGCGCCTGATCGACCTGAGCCACGCTCAGAACATCAAGGCCGCCAAGCGCATGGTCGAACGTTCACGCCCGCAGGTCTGGGACGTGCTCGAGGAGATCATCCGCGAGCGCCCCGTGCTGCTGAACCGTGCGCCCACCCTGCACCGCCTGGGCATCCAGGCCTTCGAGCCTCAGCTCGTCGAGGGTAAGGCCATCCAGCTGCACCCGCTCGTGTGTGCCGCGTTCAACGCCGACTTCGACGGTGACCAGATGGCGGTGCACCTGCCGCTGTCCATGGAGGCCCAGGCCGAAGCGCGCATCCTGATGCTCGCCTCGAACAACATCCTGAAGCCGTCCGACGGCCGCCCGGTGACCCTGCCCACCCAGGACATGATCATCGGCCTGCACCACCTCACGACGCTCAAGGAAGGCGTGATCGGCGAAGGCCGCTCGTTCTCCTCGATCGCCGAGGCGATCCTGGCCTTCGACCAGAAGAAGGGCGAAAACCAGGGCCTCGACCTCAACGCCAAGGTACGCATCCGTCTGACGGACAAGTACTTCGAAGAGGGTACCCAGCCGGAAGGCGTGGAACTCGTCAACGGCCAGGCCGTCGGTACCGTGCTGGTGAACACCACGCTCGGCCGCGCGATCTTCAACGAGGCCATGCCGGTCGACTACCCGTACTTCGAAAAGGTGGCCGACAAGGGCAGCCTCTCGGCGATCGTCAACGACCTCGCCGAGCGGTACCCGAAGGTGGAAGTTGCCGCGACGCTCGACCGCGTCAAGGACGCCGGTTTCTACTGGGCCACCCGGTCCGGTGTGACCGTCGCGCTCAGCGACATCCTCACCCCGCCGGACAAGCCCGAGATCGTGGCCCGCTACGAGAAGCTCGCCGCCAAGGTGCAGTCGCAGTTCGAGAAGGGTCTCACGACCGACCTCGAGCGCCGTCAGGAGCTCATTCAGATCTGGACGAAGGCGACGGAAGACGTCGCCGAGGCCATGCAGAAGAACTTCCCGAAGGACAACACCATCAACCGCATGGTCACGTCCGGTGCTCGTGGTAACTGGCTGCAGGTGCGTAACATCGCCGGCATGCGAGGCCTCGTGAACAACCCGAAGGGTGAGATCATCCCTCGCCCGATCATCTCGAGCTACCGCGAAGGCCTGTCCGTCGCCGAGTACTTCATTGCTACTCACGGTGCCCGTAAGGGTCTGGCCGACACCGCCCTCCGTACCGCCGACTCCGGGTACCTCACCCGTCGTCTCGTGGACGTCTCGCAGGATGTCATCATCCGTGAAGACGACTGCGGAACGACCAAGGGCCTCGAGTTGCCGATCGCGATCGTCGACCCGCTCGGAAACCTGGTTCGCCACCCCAACGTGGAGAACGCGGTTTACGCTCGCAGCCTGGCCGCAGCCGCGGTCAACGCCGCCGGCGAGGTTGTCGCAGACGCCGGAGACGACGTCGGAGACGTGCTGATCGAGAAGCTGGTCGAGGCCGGCATCGAGACCATCAAGGTGCGGTCCGTGCTGACGTGTGAGTCTGCCGTCGGTGTGTGTGCGGTCTGCTACGGCCGTTCGCTCGCGACCGGCCTGCTCGTGGACATCGGAGAGGCCGTCGGCATCATCGCCGCACAGTCGATCGGTGAGCCCGGCACGCAGCTGACCATGCGTACCTTCCACACCGGTGGTTCGGCATCCGCCGACGACATCACCCAGGGTCTGCCGCGCGTCCAGGAGCTCTTCGAAGCACGTACCCCCAAAGGTGCGTCGCCCATCGTCGACACTGCCGGACGCATCACGATCGAGGACACCGACCGCAGCCGGAAGGTCATCCTGACCCCCGACAACGGCGACGAGCCGATCGCGTACCCGGTGCTCAAGCGCTCCACTCTCCTCGTCGAGGATGGCCAGCACGTCGAGCTCGGCACGCAGATCATCATCGGCGCCGTCGACCCGAAGGAAGTTCTTCGCGTCAAGGGTGTCCGGGCCGTGCAGAAGCACATCGTCGGTGGCGTCCAGGACGTCTACCGTTCGCAGGGTGTGCCGATCCACGACAAGCACATCGAGGTCATCGTCCGCCAGATGCTCCGCAAGGTCACCGTCGTCGAACACGGCGACACCGGCCTGCTCCCCGGCGAGCTCGTCGACCGGTTGAAGTACAACGAACTCAACCGTGCGGCACTCACCGAGGGCAAGAAGACGGCATCCGCTCGTCAGGAAGTCATGGGTATCACCAAGGCGTCCCTGGCGACCGAGTCCTGGCTGTCGGCCGCTTCCTTCCAGGAAACCACCCGGGTTCTCACCCAGGCGGCCATGGAAGGCAAGAGCGACCCGCTGATGGGCCTCAAGGAGAACGTCATCATCGGAAAGCTGATCCCGGCGGGCACCGGACTGCCCCGTTACCGCGACGTCACCGTCGAGGCAACGGAGGAGGCCAAGGCCGAGCGTTACCCGAACCGCATCTTCACCGATGATGCCGCGTTCAACGAGGGTGACCTGAGCTTCGTCGACTTCGACAGCTTCTCGTCCGACGGCTTCACGCCCGGTACCTACAAGTAGCGTGTAGTTCTCTCACAACGGATGCCCCGCTCACTTCGGTGAGCGGGGCATCCGTCGTTAACGCCCCATCGCTGGAGCGCCGGCGACACTCGGCGCGCAGGGCAATTCTCGACGGAAGCGGTGGTGTGACGCGCTGGGCCGCGCCGGGTACCCTAGATGGGGGCGGAGGCATTTCCTTGTCTCGCGAGCACGAGGGCGGCATGCAACTATTACTGGCACGCATCAGCGCGGCCGTCACCGGGGCGATGGGACTCATCGTG
The DNA here is from genome assembly GCF_035019865.1 of Cryobacterium sp. 10I5. NCBI lineage: Bacteria > Bacillati > Actinomycetota > Actinomycetes > Micrococcales > Microbacteriaceae > Cryobacterium > Cryobacterium sp. 10I5. Next base: position 10,694 of record NZ_JASJVI010000082.1, on the reverse strand, counting down.
CTCGCAGGCTGGTATCTCGGTGCGAGCAACCTGCCGGACCCATTCGCCGGCCCCTGGTCGATGAAGCCGACGCCGGCCTTGGCTCTCATCATGCTGTCGCTGGCCCTCTTCCTGCTCGAGCGGCGTCGGCTGGCACTGGTCCTGGGGCTCGCCGTCGCCCTGCTCGGCTCCCTCACCCTCGCCGAATACGTTCTGGGCGTGACGCTCGGCGTTGACCGGCTGCTGCCCGGCATCGCCTACGGCGGTCAGGATCCGCGCATGGCGCCGGCGACGGCCGTTTCACTGATCCTTCTGGGCATCGCCGTCTGCGCGAGCCTGCTGCCGCGGGCGTCCTGGATGATCGGCCTCGCCTTCGGCTCGCTGACCGTGAGCCTGCTCGCATTGCTCGGCTACGCATACGGGGCGTCCTCGCTCTACTCCGTGGGCGGGTACACGAGCATGGCTCTCATCACCGCTCTCGCGGTGGCGTTCGAGTCGGTCTCGATCCTTCTCACCCGGCCCGACAACGGCCTCGTCGGATTGCTGCGCGACCCGGGTAGCTCAGGGCGGCTGCTCCGGCCCGTCGTTCCGCTCCTCCTGCTCGGCCCCTTCGTGCTGGGCTGGCTGCGACTCTGGGGCCAGCGACAGGGCTGGTTCGACACTGTGCTCGGTGTCGCCTTCCTGATCGCCACGATGACGGTGGTCGGCATCGGCCTGAGCTGGGTGGCCGCCCGCAGGCTCCGCGACCTGGACCGACAGCGCGACTCCGCCATGGTCGCGATGGACGCGGCCAACCACGCCCTGGAGACGGCGGTGGACACCCGCACCCGTGAACTCGTGCAGGTCGCCGACACACTGCACACGCTCGTCGCGATCGCCCCGGTGGGCATCGTGCAGATGGACGCGGCGGGCAGGCTTCTCACCGCCAACGACCAGTGGCATGCCCTGAGCGGCCTCACCAGGGAACAGTCCATGCGGGACGGGATGGCCACTGCCATCCACCCCGACGACTCCGAACGAGTGCGCCGCGAGTGGGCCGCCGCGATCGGCGCCGGGGATGCGTACGAGACGATGATGCGCTTCCGCACCCCGGGCGGTCAGGTCAACTGGGTACAGGTGAGCACCGCGCCGATCCGGGACGCCGGTCAGGTCACCGGGCACATGGCCACGGTCACCGACGTGACCGCGCTCCACACTGCGGAACAGGCGGTCTCGGCCGCGCGGGCACAGTTCGAGGCGGCGTTCGCGTCGTCACCGCTCGGCACGGCGATCGTGGATCTCGACGGCAGGGTGGTGGCGGCCAACCCGCGGCTGTTCGAGCTCGCCGGGCCGGCATCCGTTGTCATCGACCAGCACATCGAGGCCATCTTCATGCCGCTCGATGCCGGAGCACCCGGCGCCCGCAGGTCGGAGGTATTCGACGGGCCTTCCACCCGGCAGCGCATGGACCGGCGGATGCTCCGGGTCGACAACGAGGAAACCTGGGTCAAGGTGAGTATCGCCGAGATTCCCGCGGGGGAGCAGGCTGGCGCACTTCTGTACCAGGTTGAGGACATCACCGCCCGCCGCCTCGCCGAGGCCCGGGTGGAGCACCTTGCGTTCCACGACCCGCTGACCAACCTGCCCAACCGCCTGTTGCTTCTCGACCGGCTCAACCAGGCCCTGTTGCAGTCATCCCGGCACGGGCAGGGCGTGGCCGTGCTGTTCATCGACCTCGACCGGTTCAAGTTCGTCAACGACAGTCTTGGCCACCACATCGGGGACGCCGTGCTCACCGAGGTCGGGGTGCGGCTCCGGCAGCAGGCGCGGTCGACAGATACGGTGTCCCGCATCGGCGGAGACGAATTCGTGATCATCTGTCCGGGCGTGGCCAGCAGCCAGGACGTGAACACCCTCGCCGACAACCTGCAGCGGGCAATCGCCGAACCGATCCGGATCGGGGACCTGGTCGCATCCGTTGACGCGAGTATCGGCATCGCCTTCGGCCTCGGTCACGACGACGCGGAGGGGCTACTCCGCAACGCGGACCAGGCCATGTACTCGGCCAAGGGTCGGGGCCGGGCCCGCTACGAGGTCTTCGATGATGACCTGCGAGGCCGCATCGACCGGCGGCTGGACACCGAGCTCGCCCTCCGCGACGCCGTCGAGCTCGGCGAGATCGAGACCTGGTACCAGCCGATCGTCGATCTCCAGGAGGACACGGTCGTCGCCACCGAGGCTCTCGCCCGATGGCGCCGCCCCGGGCGCGGCATCGTCTACCCTGGCGAGTTCATCGCGATCGCAGAGGAAGTCGGGTTGATCAAGGGCATCGGCCTGACCGTTCTCGGCCAGGCCTGCCGGGCGGCCGTGACCCTCGACGGCGGCCTCGCGGTGAGCGTCAACGTCTCTCCACGACAGTTCGCGCAGGACGACTTCGGCGTCGTTGTCAGACGCGCGCTGGCGGAGAGCGGGTTGCCTCCCGAGCGCCTCTGGATCGAACTGACGGAGAGCGCCGTGCTCGAGGCGATCGACTCCGCGGCCCGGACCTTCCAGGAGCTGAGGGAACTGGGCGTCAAACTGGCGATCGACGACTTCGGCACCGGCTACTCCTCCTTCACGCACCTCCGCGCCTTCACCGTCGACCTGCTCAAGATCGACCTCACCTTCGTGCGCGACGTCGAACGCTCCGAACACGACCGGGCGATCGTCGAGGGAATCCTGCGCCTTGCCGATTCGCTCAGACTCGACGTTGTCGCCGAGGGCATCGAGTCGGCCGGCCAACGCGACCTGCTCCGGTCCATGGGCTGCCGCTATGGGCAGGGATACCTCTTCTCCAGGCCGGGCCCGTCACCGCTGCCCGTCGTGAGCTTCGACAGCTGACCGACGCGCGCCAGCCGAGGATCGTCCGCACTGGTCCGGCAATCTGTAGCGGTCAGCCGCGCGATCGTCCTGAGTTAGCCACCGGAAGGCCGCGCTCAGGCGGCACACAAGGCCTCACCAGCGTCGACGTGCCGATCACGGCATCGGGCAACGCGGTGAGCGTCATCGGTGATTCGGCGTCAACGGGCACACCGTCCGCGAGCACGGCGGATGCCTCCGCTCCCGCGGCCGGCCCGACCGCCCTCATCGACACAATCGTGACGTTCGGAGCTTCGGCGAAGTCGACCATGCCGGCGCACTCCGGCAAGGTCTCGGCCCCGGCCGCACTGTCGGTCACGGAGCTCGCATCGACCGGCATCGGCACACTCGAGTTCGGCGGTTTCGCCGGCCTGATTTTGCTCATCGCCGGAGCCGCCTTGATGTTCATGCGACGGATGAACACCGGTCGCATGAACGTCTAGTTTCGACCCCTCAGGCACGGATGCCGTCGGCCCGACCGGACCGGCGGCATCCGTCGTTTAGGCGGTCCCGTGCTTGCCCTGAGGTGTCGCAGAACGACGTGGGAGGGGCGTGGGAACGTCGATCTGCGACACTTCAGCGAGGTCGGGCCCACACTCATCGGTGAGTTGGAGAAACTAGATTTCACCTGCGATTCTCCACTACCCACTATTATCGTGGGCACACGTGTTGCGCGGGGGTGGTCCGCGACATGCAGGGGGGCCGTCGTCATCGCCGGGTTCTGGCAGCCGCTTTCCGCCGCGCTCATGCCGACCGACGACCCGAGAAGGGCACCACCGTGAGCGACTCCCGCACCCTCCTGTTCGCCGAGGCCGCGAACCCCGCGACCTCGCCCGCCCGCCTCGCCAAGCTCGCCGCGAATCATTTCGACCTGCATCGGGCGATCGCTGCGAACCCCGCGTGTTATCCAGGTCTTCTCGAATGGATGCGCGGCTGCGGCACGCTCGAACCGCTCGCACCCGCATGGGTGCAGTCTCCAATCGTGGTGCAGGCACCGACCGCGGCGGAGGCTCAGGCCGTGGTGGAGGCTCAGGTTCCAAGCGCGGCTCAGGCTCCGGGGCAGACGCAGGCGCAGGCGCAGGCCGCGGCGCAGGCACCGACCCGAAAGGCGGCGCACGCTGCGCCATCCGTGCCGGCCTATGCAGTCTCCCGGCCCATGTCCCGGCCCATGTCCCTGCCCATGTCCCTGCCCATGTCCCTGCCCGTGTCTGGCCCGGCAGGGGCCGGGCCGGACGCACCCGGCGGCTGGTCGCAGCCCGTCGGTCGGGCCAGCGCCGCGGCATCCGCCGGCCGTCGTCGCCGTCGCCCCGGCCTGCTCTGGGGATCGATCGGCCTTGCCGTGCTGTTGCTCGCCGGTGGCGGTGTCTGGGCATACGCATCCGTCCTGTCCAAGGTCGGCGGGTCGGCGACTCCGCAGGCCGCAGTCGAGAAGCTCCTGACCGGAGCGGTGTCGCTGGACCTGCTCAACGTGTACGGCTCCCTGTCTCCCGCGGAGATCACCTCGCTCCGGGGCCCGGTCGAGACCCTCGGCCGGATCAAGCTGGATTCCGCGACCAGCCCGACCGACTACACCGCCGTGTTCGAGAAGCTGCGACCGAACCTGAACGTCACCCTCACCGGCTTGGACTTCTCGGTCACCGACATCGGCGATGGAATTGCTGTGGTCGCCGTGACCGGCGGCCAGCTGCACGTCGACGGTGACCCGAACGCTCTCGCCGGTCTGTGGATGGACGCCGTGAAATCCCAGCTCACCGCGCAGCTGAAGGCGACAGGCTCCACCGACGAGCAGGTCGCGGCCTCGCTCGAGAAAACCCGTGCGGCCGCCGTGGCCGGCATTGACGCCGCGCTGCCCTACGACCGCAGTGTGAGCGACCTGAAGCAGGATCTCGGCAGGGACGTCACCGCGGTCGCCGTGCAGGAGGGCGGCTCGTGGTACGTCAGCCCCCTGCTGACCGGGTTCGAGCAGGGCTTCCAGGACCGCCTGCGCGAGGACCCGACGCTCACCCGCGGGGCCATCGTCGCGCCGGCCACCTACGCCACGCCGGAGGACGCAGTCCGCGGGCTGGCCGACGGGGTCTCCGCCTACCTGACCCGGGGAGATTCGGGCGCACTCGCCGCCGCGCTTCCCCTCGCCGAGCGGCGCCTTGTGAGCCTCTACGGCGTGCCCACCTCGCCGTCCGACGGACGGAGCCTCAACGTCACCAACGTCGGCGTCTCCAGCACGGTGTCCGGCGACACCGCCCGGATCACGCTGGATGACCTGTCCTTCGCGGGGGAGTCGGACTCGGTGCCGTATGCGTTCTCGATCTCGGGCGTGTGCGCCACGGTCGGGAGTGCCTCTGGCGCAAAGATGTGCCTCGATCAGATCCCCGGCTTCGCGAAGCTCGGAGCCCAGGACCTGCGGCTCATCGCCGTGCACGAAGGCGACGGCTGGTTCGTCAGCCTGTTGCGCACCGTGGCCGATGCGAGCTCGATCGTGATCAACCGGGTGGCGCAGCTGAGCCAGAGCGGCGAGCTCGCCGACCTCTTCACCACGACAGCGAATGCCCCGATCACCTCCGACGAAACGGCTCCCGTCGAGGAGGGTGCCTACTGAGGCACCCCCCGACATCCGTGCGCGGCCGCGCCGGTTTTGGCAGGCCGCGCCGGTCTGGTGTCGCGGCCGCGCCGGTTTGCGCAGGCCGCGCCCGCCGTTTCGGGTGCGGCTTGCGGAAAGGGTAGCGGCGGCGAGCGCGGATGGCCCGGCGAGCGCGGCTGACCCGCGGATGCCGCGAGTCAGCCGGCGAGCTGGCCTGCGGCAATGCGCCCGCAGACCGCGGTGATGTCGGCGGATGCGACCGGTCGCGAGAAGAGGAACCCCTGCCCGTACTCGCACCCGTGCGCACGCAGCCACTGCGCCTGCACCGCGGTCTCGATGCCCTCGGCGATGACGCTGCTGCCGAGGCCGCGCGCGAGCCCGAGGATCGACTGCACGAGCGGCGCATCCGCCTCGCGCAACCCGATCGCCGAGATGAACCGGCGGTCGATCTTGAGCACGTTCGCGCGCACCTCGCTGAGCCGGGCCAGGTTCGAGAACCCGGTGCCGAAGTCGTCGATGGCGATCGGCACGCCGGCCGCCGGCCGCCTGCAGCTCGGCCATGTTGTCGTTCACTGCGGCGAACTCGGTGACGTAGTCGCTCTCGGTCAGCTCGATCTTGAGCGCACCGCGCGCGAGCCCCGAGCTGGACTGGATCGCGAGCACCCGGGCGGCATACTGGGGGTCGCCGAGCTCGATGCCCGAGGCGTTGATGCTGACGAAGAACGGCGGATGCCCCGGCGGGGCCTGGATCGTTCAGCCGGCGGCCGTCGTCATGGCCGTTTCGAGAACCCAGTCCCCGAGGCGGGGCATCGCGCCGCTCGTCTCGCAGAGCGGGATGAACTCCTCGGGGGAGATCGCGCCACGCGTCGGGTGCGTCCACCGCAGCAGCGCCTCGACGCCCGCCGCGCGCATCGTGGCGAGGTCGATGATCGGCTGGTACACGACGGTGAACTCGCCGTTCGCGATCGCAAGACCGACGGCCGCGGGGGAGGCGTACTGGCCGCCGTGCACCCGGGTGGTTCCCCGGCCGGAACGCTTGGCCGTCGAGAGCGCCTCGCTCGCGCGGGTCGTCAGCTGCGACTGCGATTCGCCGACGTCGCGCACGGCGATCCCCGCGGAGAACGCGTGGACATCCGCCCGGAGCGCCTCGAGCGAGAGCAGCACGGCCGTCGCATCGCGGTCGGGCATGAGGAAGGCGAATTCGTCGCCGCCGATGCGGGACAGGCCAACGCACGCCGGGAATGCCCGGGCGATGCGGTCCGCGAAGCTCACCAGGATCTGGTCGCCGTAGGACCGCTGCCGAATCTCGTTGGTGAGCGAGAAGTGGTCGAGGTCGATCAGCACGACCGTCGTCCCGGTGCAGGGCGTCTGCTCGCGCAGGTGTTTCGCGAGCAGCCGGTCGAACGAGAGCCGGTTGCCGAGCCGGGTGAGGTCATCCGTTTCGGAGCGGAGCGCGCTCATCACGAGCCAGTGCAGCCCGAGCATCGCGGCAACGGCCGACGCCAGCACGACGATCGAGTCGCTCGTGAGCATGCCGTCGTGCCGGGAGAGCGCAACGCTGATCGACACCGCGAAACCGAGGGAGTAGTACACGGAATGCGTCACGGGAAGCAGCACGTAGGTGACGATGAGAGCGAAGATGATCGACGTACTGAACGACAGGGCGGCGGCCGGGGCGTCCGCGAACGCGACGCAGAACGTGATGGTGCCCGCGGCGACGCAGAGTGCGATGCTTCGCACCAGCAGGGTGAAGTACCGGCGCAGGAGCACGCAGACGACCCCGAGCACGAGCGCGACGATCGCCACGCCCTGGAAGAAGGGCCCGTGCGGCGCCGCGAGCTGGTCCGGCTGGATCGCATAGAGCCCGACGACGATGCCCGCGACGAAGACCAATGCGCCGAACGCGGTCCCGGCGGCGCGGGAGCTCTCGAACATCCCCGGGTAGAACGCAGTCGTCAGCTCGGCCCGCAGGAATCGCCTCAGGGTGCCAGAGCTCGCGCGCCCGCGGTTGCCGACGCTCTTACCGTCCGGCATGGGAGGACCGCCCCGGGCAGTGCCTCGCGCAGCGGTTCGGGCGCCGCCGTGGTGCTGTCGTGCTGTGAAGGCCGTGCGGCATCAGGACTCGCCGCCCGGTCGAACGGGCGCCCATTCTGTGAGCTTACCAAGAGCCGGCTGTGCGGCACGCCGAGCGTCGTCGAATTGTGTACACATGTCCGGGTGCAGCTATCCTCTGGCCTCGAACGTGACGGATGCCTCGAGCCCGCCCTCCGCACGCCGCTCGAGCCGTACGGCAGCACGGCTCGCCCGCGCCAGCTGGGCCACGATCGCGAGGCCGAGCCCGTTGCCGAGGTTGTCGGAGTCTGCGCGCCAGAACCGGTCGAACGCCCGGGCGCAGTCCTCGTCCGAGAGGCCGGGCCCCCGGTCGAGCACGGACACCCGCCACCCCGGGGGCGACGCCGCGACCCGCACGACGATCTCGTTTCCCGCGCCGGCTTCGTCGGCGCCCGCGTCGAGGCTCGCGCCCGCGTCGAGGCTCGCGCCCGTGCTCGCCGAGAGCGCATTGTCCACAAAGTTGTCGATGATCTGCTCCGGGGCGGTCGCGATCGCGCTCACCGTCGCGTGTTCGGGCCCCTCGTAGCGGATGCCGACGCCGAGCTCCTGGGCGAGCGGTTGCCAGTGCTCCACGCGTTCCCGGGCCACGCGAGCGACGTCGCACTCGACGACGGGTGCGGTCTGGGACTCCGTGCGGCTGAGCACGAGCAGTCCCTCGATGATGGAACCGAGCCGGTCCGCCTCCGCCTCGGCGGCCGCGAGGCGTTCGACAGCGGCGGCACCGGCCCCGGCACCCGCGCCCGGCCCAGCTTCGGGCCCCGCGCCCGGGCCTGCTTCGGGACCAGCAGCGCGCCCCGCGCCCGGCCGAGCCCCGTCCGGCGCGTCCTCGAGCAGCTCCCGGGCTCGTTCGAGCCGCAGTCGCAGTGCCGTGAGGGGCGTGCGCAGCTGGTGCGAGGCATCCGCAGCGAAGGTGCGCTGCTGCTCGATCAGCGTCTCCAGGCGAGTCGCCATCCGGTTGAACGACACCGACAGCGAGCGGATCTCCGGCGCCCCGGCCCGCTCGTCGGCGCGGGCGTCGAGGTCGCCGTCGGCGAGGCGTTCGGTGGTGTGCTGGAGGAGCTTCAGCCGGCGGGTGACCGTCGCCGAAAAGATGAACCCGACGATGCCGGCCAGCACCACCGTGGTGAGCGCGACGAGGCCGAGTACGCTGATCTGCCGGGTCACGGCATCCGTCACGACCTGTTCGGGGAAGGTCAGGCGCACGGCGCCGATGACATCCTGCCCGTTGACGATCGGCACCGTGACGTAGAGCAGGTCGATCTTGAGGGTGTCGGAGAAGCGGTGCCCCGAGGTGATCTGTCCGCCGAGGGCGCCCATGATCTCGGGCCGGGACGCGTACGAGTCGCCGACGATCGACTGGTCATCGTCGCTCGTGACGACGGCGATCCCGTCTGCGTTCACGATCACGACGCGCGCCCCGCCGGAATCCCGGTAACCGCGCGCCGCCGCAGTGAGCGCACCGGCCTCGGCCGCGGAGGCCGCGCTCGTCGCGGGCGTCGCGGGCGTCTCGAGGGTCTCCTCGCTGCGTCCGGCGAGCACGAAGGCGTCCCGTTCGAGGGAGGTCACGAGCCGGTCCGTCTCGACCTGTCGCAGGTAGTTGCTCAGTGGGATGTCCTGCACGAGCAGCACGAGCAGCGCGATTCCCATCAGCGCGGCCATGAACTGCCACCTCATTCGGGGATGCCGAACCGGAAGCCCACCCCCCGCACCGATTCGATCCAACCGGGATTGCCGAGCTTCTTGCGGATGGCCGCGACGTGGGCGTCGAGGGTCTTCGTGGTGCCGTGCCAGGTCGTCTCCCAGACGTCGTGCAGGATGTCCGCGCGCCGGTGCACGGCGCCCGCGTCGCGCGACAGGTAGACGAGCAGGTCGAATTCGGTCGGGGTGAAATAGACCTCGGTGCCGGCGAGCGACACCCGCTGGGTGCGCGTGTCGATGACCAGGGACCCGAGCACCCGATCGGTCGGGCCCCCTGACCCGTTCGCGCCCCCGGCGGCGTCGCCCGTGCCTGGGCCTGCTTCCGCGCCCGAACCCGCCGCAACGCCCGCGGCCGTGCGCCGCGAGACCGCACGGATGCGCGCGACCAGCTCGCGCATCCCGAACGGCTTCACGACGTAGTCGTCCGCGCCCATCTCGAGAGCGACCACCCGGTCGATCTCATCGTCGCGCGCGCTCACCACGATGATCGGGGTCTGCGACGACGAGCGGATGCCGCGGCACACCTCGCTGCCGTCCATGTCGGGCAGTCCGAGGTCGAGGAGCACGAGGTCGGGTTCGAAACTCGTCATCGCCGCGAGCGCCGCCCGGCCGGTCTCGACGTGCAGGGACTCGAACGCCGCCATTGCCAGGCCGTCGATGATCCCGGACGCCACGGGACCGTCGTCTTCGACCACCAGAACTCGCATGACACCATTGTGCCGTCGCGGGTGCGTGCTCGTCCCCATATCCCGGGCGACGTCGCGCAATCTTTGACAAGTCTTGGACGTTCGGGGGCCCCATCTTTTCTCGTGCCTCCCTAGCGTGGGAGACATGAAATCGCAGGCAATCACGATCTTGTCCATCGTCGGAGTACTCGGAACGGGCGTCGCCGCAATGGCCGTCAACTCCGATGTGCTCTCCTCGTCCGTCCAGGCACCGATCGGGCAGTCCTCTGAGGCCGTGCTCGTGACGCCGTCGGCCGACCCGTCCGCGACCGCGCTGCCCGACCCAGCCGCGACCGGGGTCGCCGTTCCGACCGATCTCCCTGAGGCCGGCGGGTCCGACGACGGTGCGGCCGGGCCGGGCAGCATCCAGCCGTCTCCCGTTTCGACCGGTTCCGGAACCCGTTCCGAGTCCGGTGCCGAATCCGGTGCGGAGAAATCGTCCGGAAGCGACGACGCACCGCGCCCGGCACCCGTCCCGGTCGTCCCCGCACCGGCCCCTGCTCCGGCACCGGCACCGGTCACGCCCGCCGTGACGCCGGCGCCGACGACAGCCCCGCACGTCGAGGACGATGACTCGAAGGTCCCCAGTACCGGAGAGAACAATGAAAAGGACGACTAAGCGCCGCCAGCCCGCCCGCGGCGCGAAGGCGGTCACGGGTGCCGTCTCCGCCCTCGCCCTCGTCGGCATGGTGACCGGCTTCCAGATCTCCGCCCACGCCGAGGAG
>NZ_JASJVI010000081.1:0-18700 GCF_035019865.1 Cryobacterium sp. 10I5 | reverse complement strand
CCACTAACGCCCCCACCCCCGCCCGCCCCCCGCGGGGGGGGCTTCGTCATATCCGGGTGGGCCTACGATTGAAGCCTCACCAGAACGGATGTGACGTGACTGCACAAGCCTCTTCCCAGGCCGGTAACAACCTCGACCCGTGGTACCACCACTACGCCGAGCGAGCCGCAGGTCTCCGGGCCTCCGAGGTGCGCGCCCTCTTCGCCGTCGCCTCCCGCCCCGAAGTCGTCTCCCTTGCCGGAGGAATGCCATTCGTGGCTGCCCTGCCGCCAGACCTCGTCGTCAACGCCATGGAACGGGTCATGCGCGAGCAGGGTCCCGTTGCCCTGCAATACGGCTCTGGCCAGGGTGTCCCCGCGCTGCGAGAACAGATCCTCGAGGTCATGGCACTCGAAGGCATCCGTGCCCACGCCGACGATGTCGTCGTGACGACCGGCTCGCAGCACGCCCTCGAACTCGTCAGCAAACTCTTCCTCGACCCCGGTGACGTCGTGATCTCCGAGGGACCGAGTTACGTGACGGCTATGGTCATCTTCAAGTCGTACCAGGCCGAGGTCGACCACGTCCCCATGGACGAGCACGGTCTCATCCCTGAGGCCCTGCGCGAGCACATCACTCAACTGCGCACCGCCGGCAAGACCATCAAGTTCCTCTACACGATCCCGAACTTCCACAATCCGGCCGGGGTCACGCTGAGCTGGCAACGACGTGTCGAGATCCTCGAAATCTGTCGGGCCAACAACATCCTTGTCCTCGAGGACAACCCGTACGGCTTGCTGTACTTCGACAAGCCGGCACCGGATGCGATGCGCTCGCTCGAAGACGACGGCGTCGTCTACCTCGGTACCTTCTCCAAGACTCTCGCCCCCGGATTCCGCGTCGGCTGGGCCCTCGCCCCGCACGCGATCCGGGAAAAACTCGTCCTCGCCAACGAAGCGGCCGTGCTCTCACCCAGCTCGTTCAGTCAACTCGTGATCTCCGAGTACCTCGCCACTGCCGACTGGAAGGCCCAGATCAACACCTTTCGCGGCGTGTACCACGAGCGCAAGGACGCCCTCCTGAACGCGCTCGACGAGTACCTGCCCGAACTCACCTGGACGAATCCCAATGGCGGTTTCTACGTCTGGGTCACCCTGCCGCAGCTGCTCAATTCCAAGGCGATGCTTCCCCGCGCGGTCAAGGAGCTTGTCGCGTACACGCCGGGGACCGCATTCTTCGCCAACGGCGACGGCCAGCAGAACATCCGGTTGTCGTTCTGCTACCCCACCCCCGCAGAAATCCGGGTCGGCGTTCGTCGCCTCGCCACCGTGGTCCGCGATGAGCTCGACCTCCTCGAAACATTCGCCGGCACCGGCTCGCTCGATCCGGTGCGCACACCCGGTCGCTTCAACCCGCTGCCGACCGACGTCTCCTAGCCCACGAACCACTCGCACGCGATTAGCAAGGAATCCCTGATCATGACCGATATTTCTACCCTTGCGATTGTCGTTCTCGCCGGCGGAATCTCGCATGAGCGCGATATCTCCCTCCGTTCGGGGCGACGGGTGGCGGATGCCCTGACCAGCCTCGGGCACAAGGTCACCCTCCTGGACCCGCAGGCGGGACTCCTTCTCGACCTCAGCACCCGGGCGCCCGACGTCATCTTCCCGGTCGTGCACGGGGCGACGGGCGAAGACGGCGCGCTCCTCGCCCTCCTGGAAACCACGGGTATCCCCCATGTCGGCTCCCTCGGCGGGCCCGCAAGCCTGGCCTGGTCGAAGCCCACGGCCAAGGAACTCGTCCGTCGCGCCGGCTTCTCGACGCCGAACTGGATCGCCCTGTCCAAGGAGACCTTCCGCGACCTGGGAGCGGCGAGCGTGCTCGAGCACCTCCTGACGGCCCTGCCCACTCCCCTGGTGGTGAAGCCCGCGCAAGGCGGATCCGCCCAGGGCGTCACGATCGTCGACACCGCCGCCGAGCTTCCGCGAGCCATGGTCGAGGCGTACACCTACAACTCAGTGGCCCTCGTCGAGGAGAAGGTGCGCGGCACCGAACTCGCCGTCACAGTGATCGACTCCGGCGCCGGTCCCGGCGCCCTCCCGGCCGTCGAGATCGTTCCCGTCAACGGCGTCTACAGTTTTGAAGCCCGCTACAACGCCGGCGAGACTCTCTTCTACGCACCCGCGCGCATCTCCGCCGACATCGCCGCCCTCGTCGCCGAGACGGCGGTCGCCATTCACACGCTGCTCGGACTCAGGCACATTTCCCGGATCGACCTCATCGTCGACGAGGACGGCGTGGTTTGGTTCCTCGAAGCCAACGTCCTCCCCGGTCTCACTGAGACCTCCCTGGTCCCCCAGTCCATCGAAGCCTCCGGTGCAACGCTCGGCGAGGTCTACGAGTCTCTCGCGCGTGCCGCGGTCGCGACCGTCGACCGACCCTGATCCGACCACATCGCCCAGATCATCCGGAATTCGCCGCATTCAGGTCGCGATTCGGAAATTCTCGGACGGCCTGAGTCGGCTTAGAACGCGTTCTGATGACCTGAAATCTCCCGGAATGGGCCTTCAAGCGCGATGTCCGAGACAACGTTTCACGTGAAACTCTCGCTCAGTGGTCGCCTCGTCGGCGGCGATCCGTGAAATTACGCGTTTCACGTGAAACATGCGTCGCGAACGTGACGCATGCAGGGCCGATGATCCACACGAGACCGTCGTCGCCTTCGAATAATGGGCGTCGAGTCACGAACGGTAGGAGACCCGGGTGAGCCTGCCGCCATGTTTCACGTGAAACATGCCCCGGCTACGCGTCGTGTTACGACGTTTCACGTGAAACATGCCGCAGCGAGTCAGCGCGGTGAGCGCACTGCACTGCGTGCGTGATGTTTCACGTGAAACACCCGAGGGGGACAGGTCCGTTCGTCCGCGGGATCTAGTTCGATCCGAAGCCAGGCTCACCCAGCACGGCAAGAATCCGGTTCAGGTCGCCGATGGTCGCAAAATCGATATTGATCTGGCCCTTGCGAGCACCCAGGTTGATCTTCACCCGGGTGTCCAGCCGATCACCGAGGTGCAATGCGATTTCGTCGAGATGACCCTGCCGCTTGCCTGCGGACGGGCGCGGTGCCTGCACCTTAGGCACCGCCGTCGCAGCGGCCTCCGCGGCGCGGACGGACAGGTCCTCGTTCACGATCTTGTCCGCCAGCCGCAGCATCCCTTCCGGGTCGCCGACGGAGAGGATCGCGCGGGCGTGTCCAGCAGAGAGAACCCCGGCCGCGACACGCACTTGCGCCGCCTCCGGGAGCTTCAGCAGACGGATCGTGTTGGTAATTTGTGGCCTTGACCGGCCAATTCGCTGTGCGAGCTCGTCCTGGGTGATTCCAAAGTCTGCAAGGAGCTGCTGGTAAGCCGACGCCTCTTCAAGCGGGTTCAGCTGGGCGCGGTGCAGGTTCTCCAGCAGGGCGTCCCGGAGCATATCGACGTCGGCGGTGTCCCGGACCACGGCGGGGATGGAGTCCAGGCCGGCTTCCTTGGTCGCCCGCAGCCTCCGCTCACCCATGACGAGTTCGTACTTTCCCGGCTGATCCGGGAGCGGACGCACCACGATCGGCTGCAGCACACCGACCTCGCGGATGCTGTGAACCAGTTCCGCGAGATCGGATTCGTCGAACACGCTGCGGGGCTGTTGGGCATTCGGGACGATGTCGAACGGATTCAGGTGCGCGAGCCGGGCACCGGGAACGGGGACCAGGAGGGGCGCGTCCGCATCCGCCTCCTCGACCACGTCAGAACCGGCCTCGTCAGAACCAGCGACATCCGCCTCTGCCACGACCGCGAGGTCAACGGCGACGATCCCGGCCTCGGCGTTGGCCACGGCGAGTGCTGCGGCGGCACTCGCCTTCGCCGCGGGGGAGTACGGGAAGAAGACATCGACGGGACGGGCGAGGGTCGGGTCGTCCTGGATCGGAATCAGGGCGCCAATGCCACGGCCGAGGCCTGTTCTTTTCGCCATTACTGTCGTTCTCCTGTCTGGGGGGCACCGCGTCTGGCGATTTCCGCTGCTGCTTCAAGGTAGGAGAGCGATCCTGCCGAGTTCAGGTCGTAACTGATCACGCTCTGCCCGTAGCTCGGGGCCTCAGAAACGCGCACAGAGCGCGGAATGAGGGTGCTCAGCACCTGGTTGGGGAAGTGATCGCGCACGTCCTGCGCCACCTGGTTGGCGAGGTTGGTGCGACTGTCGTACATCGTCAGGAGAATGGTCGACACGGTGAGCTCAGGGTTGAGATGCTTCTCGATCAGTTCGATGTTCTTGAGCAACTGGCTCAGGCCTTCGAGTGCGTAGTACTCGCACTGAATCGGGATCAGGACCTCTCTCGCCGCCACAAAGGCGTTGATCGTGAGGAGTCCGAGCGACGGGGGACAGTCGATGAAGACGTAGTCGTAGGGATCCATCATCGCCGCCAGGTGCACGTTGAGGGCCCGGCTCAGTCGCTGTTCCCGTGCGACAAGGGAAACCAGCTCGATCTCGGCTCCGGCGAGGTGAATGGTCGCCGGAACACAGAAGAGCGAACCGAATTCCGGGCTACTCTGCACCACCGAGGCGAGTTCCACATCATTGATGATCACGTCATAGACGCTCGGGGTGTCCGCGCGGTGTTCGACGCCGAGCGCTGTCGAGGCGTTCCCCTGCGGGTCGAGGTCGATCACGAGCACCCGGGCGCCCTGTCGTGCGAGTGCCGCGGCCAGGTTCACGGCGGTCGTGGTCTTACCCACCCCGCCCTTCTGGTTGGACACTGTGATGACCCGGGTCCGCTCGGGCTTGGGCAGCTTCTCCGCCGCGATCACCTGGCGCCTGCGCGTCAGCTCGCTGATCTCCCGGGCGAGGGGAGTGCTGCTGTCAAAACCGGGTGCGGCCGTGGTGTCGTGCTGATCCTGGCCGGGTTGTTTCACGTGAAACCTTTACGTTCGACGGTTGAAGAGCCATCCGAGGGTGATGCACGATCCGTGTTCGCGGGTGCGAAACGCCGATCGGGGACTAATCAACTGTAGCCCTTATGACCCGGGTCACGTCCTGCAGCACGCCCTCGCCGAGGGTGATCACTTCGACATTGCTGAGGTGAAAGCGACGAATCTCCTTCGACGCAGCCGCGATCTCGCCCTGAGCTCCGGCGCCCTTCATCAGCACGAGCTCACCCCCCGCCCTGAGCAGCGGGGCTGTCAGGGGGATGAGGGTTCGGAAAGCGCTTACTGCCCGGGCGGTGACCTGATCGAGCGGATGCGGGAGGTGCAGGTCTTCGGCGCGCGCGCGCATGACGGTCGTGTTGGTCAAACCGAGTTCCGAAACCTGCTCGGTCAGCCAGGCCACGCGGCGTTCCATCGGTTCGATCAGGACGAAGTCCACGTCGGGACGGATGATCGCCAGCACGAGGCCGGGTAGCCCGGCACCCGAGCCGACGTCGCCGACGAGTCCCGGACGGAGCAGAGGGGCCAGGATCGCACAGTTCAGGATGTGCCGGCTCCAGAGCCGGGGCAACTCGAGCGGGCCGATCAGGCCGCGCTCCTCACCCTGGCTCGCGAGATTGGCCGCGAAGGCGCGTGCGACGTCGATGCGGTACCCGAAGAGTCCGGAGGTAACGAGGGGTTCGGTCTCGAGCGTATCGTTCACGGGTTCCACGTGAAACTACGCCGCGGTGATGACCGTGTGACGGTCGCGGCCCTCACCTGTGGACTCAGACACGTAACCGTGCTCGGAGACGAGGTCGTGAACGAGCTTGCGCTCATAGGACGACATGGGCGGGAGGGATGCCTCCGTCGCCCCTGCGGCGATGCGCTCGATCGCGCGCGTCACGAGGACGCCGAGTTCGGCCTGGCGGGCCTCACGGGAGCCACCGATGTCGAGGATCAACCGGGAGAACGAGCCGGTCTTGTTCTGTACCGCGAGGCGGGTCAGCTCCTGCAATGCGTTCACAGTGTCCGGGCGGGAGAGCAGGCGCAGGCTTCCGGCATCCGTCGAATTGACAGACACGTAGGCCCGGCCGTTGCGGGCATCGATGTCGATGTCACCGTCGAGGTCGCAGATGTCGAGGAATTCCTCGATGTAGTCCGCAGCGACATCGCCCTCCTTCTCGAGCTGATCGAGGGTAGGGGAGTCATCTTCCGCGGGGGAGGCCGCGGCGATCACGTCGGTGTTCTCAGTCACGATGTCCGTCTCTTCTGTCTACTGTTCAGTCGTTCTGTTCAGTCGCCTGGGCCTGTTCAGCCGCTTCAGACCAGTCTATTTCTTCGGGCCGGTCTGCTTCTTGGCGCGGGCCTTGCCGACGGGCTGCTGGCGCTGCGGCAGCTGCTTCTTCGGCTCCTCGACCACGATGATGTCGCCGTCCTTCGCGATGAGCTTCCCCTTGCGCGCGAGACGCTCCTCGCGAGCCTTGGCTGCTTCGCTGCCCGGTGTCGGCATGTTGCGGATGACCAGGAACTGCTGGGCCATGGTCCAGATGTTCGAGGTCAGCCAGTAGAACATGACGCCGAGCGGGAAGGCGATACCGGAGAAGGCGAAGACGAGCGGGAGTAGGTACAACATCATCCGCTGCTGCTTGAACATCGGGCTCGCCTTGGTCTCAGGCGACATGTTCTTGGAGACGATCTGGAGCTGCGTGATGAACTGCGAAGCGGTCATCAGCACGACCATCGTGGCCGCGATGATCATCACGGCCAGGTTGTACGGGCTGCCGGCCACGAGAAGGGCCCACTGAGTGGAGAACGATTCGTGCAGCGGTGCGACCCCGAACAGGGTGGCACTGCCGAAGCTCTCGGCAAGCTGGGAGTTGAGCGGGCCGACACCGGCCTTGGCGTGCTGGGCATCGTTGAGCACGGAGAAGAGCGCGAAGAAGATCGGCATCTGCAGCAGGAGCGGAAGGCACGAGCTCAGCGGGTTTGTGCCCGTGCGCTTGTAGAGTTCCATAGTCTCGCGGGACATGGCCTCGCGGGAGAACTGGTCCTTCTTGCCCTTGTACTTGTCCTGGATCTTCTTGAGCTGAGGGGCCACCTCGAGCATCTTGCGCTGGCTGCGAATCTGCCGTACAAAGATGGGGATGAGCGCGGCGCGCACGACGAGCACGAGTCCCACGATGGCCAGCACCCAGGTGATGCCGTCGTTGTAGCCGAGCCCGACGGTCGTGAACAACCAGTGGAAGGCGACGAGCAGGAGCTCGACAGCCCATTTCAAAGGCCAGAGAATCGTACCTAGGAGGTCCATACTTTGGGTCAGCCCTTTCCGTGGCTCACTGGGACTACAAATCCAAACGACGTCACGGCGTAGCGACGCTTGCGCTTCAGCGGAACGTCATCGACTCCGCCTTCGGCCCACGGATGACACCGGGCCAGCCGGCGTGCAGCCAGACCGGACCCGATTACCAGGCCATGTTCCTGGACGGCGCCGAGTGCGTACGCCGAACAAGAGGGATAGTACCTGCAAACGTCGCCATATAGCGGTGAGATCACCGCACGGTACACGCGCAAGAGCACAACCCCCAGATTGCGTGGGAGCAGAAGCACCCAGGCGAGCACGGTCTTCATCGGGAGGGCAGTCGTTCCGGCCGGCGATGGCCGGATCCGGTCGTGCCCGCGGCATGTCGGCGCTGGAAACTCAGGAGGGCCTGGCTGACTTCGGCCTGCAAAACGGGCCATTCCACTTCGTGCGCCGCGGGAAGTGCCCGGATGACGACATCCGTGCCGGGGTGCACCGTGGGGAGCAGGCCGAAGCAGGCCGCCTTCAGGCGACGCCGCATCCGGTTGCGCCGAACGGCATTCCCCACGTTTTTCGCGACGATGAAACCGAACCGAGGGGGTAGGCCTTCGGCATTGTCGCGCAGGTAGGTCACGAAATGCGGACCAACCACACGCACGCCGCGGCGAACGACCATCTTGTAGTCGTTGCCGCTCGTGATGCGATTGGTCCCCGCGAGCACGGGAGTGCTTACGCGGAAAGTTCGGTGCGACCCTTGCGACGGCGGGCACCGAGGATCGCGCGGCCGGCACGGGTGCGCATGCGAAGACGGAAGCCGTGCACCTTGGCGCGACGACGGTTGTTCGGCTGGAAAGTTCTCTTGCTCATTGTGTGGTCTCCACGTATTGAATCTCCGCAGGCCAAAAAATGTAGAACGGCCGGGAAAGAGTGAGGTAGCCCGCGGGCTGGGGTCAACTGATTAAAACTACGGCCTCAATCGGTGCTGGTCAAACCGGACGGCGACAAACGGCGGAATCTGCAGATCTTTTCTCGGTTTCCGGTCAACGACACGTACCGAATCCACAACAGAGTTGGCCACCGCGGCAGACAGTGACTACCGTGAGGACAAGTTATCCACAGGCAGCCCCCATTGCCTGTGAAACAAAGCCCGAATTGCACACAGGCGGTGGATAACCTTGTGGATGCTTTTGCTGGAGCCGTCTATTCGGCTCACACTGGTGTCGACTGTTCCGACCTTTCCGGGTGCATTCAACAAATTATCGACAGTACCGACGCGCAGTTTCAACACACAGTCTTTCAACAGACAGCGTTTCAACAGACAGTATCGACAGAGGGAACAATGGCAGCCGAAGAACAACCGATCGCGGACACCTGGCGGGCAGTGCTCACCAGCCTCGAATCGGATGAAACCATCACCCCGATGCTCTACGGCTTCCTGAACCTGGTCGAACCGAAGGGCATCGCGGCCGGCACGTTCTATCTCGAGGTACCGAACGAGTTCACCGCGAGCATGCTGAACCAGCGGATGCGGGTTCCCCTGCTCGCCGCGATGGGCCACCTCTCTGAGGCGAGCGCGGTGTCGACCTTCTACGTCGTCGTCAACCCTGAACTCGAGCAGGAGTCGGTCCGTCCGGTTCAGGAGTCCGCACTGCCCAGGGATGTCGAGACTCCCGCGACGCCCCAGTCGGTTTTCGAAAGCGCACCGCCCGTCGAAAGCCCGCACGACACCCGGCTGAATTCGAAGTACAGCTTCGACAACTTCGTGATCGGGCAGTCCAACCGGTTCGCACACGCCGCAGCCGTCGCCGTCGCCGAAGCGCCGGCCAAGGCGTACAACCCCCTCTTCGTCTACGGCTCGTCCGGATTGGGCAAGACCCACCTGCTCCATGCCATCGGCCACTACGCCATGAGCCTCTATCCGGGCATTCGAGTTCGTTATGTCAGTTCCGAAGAGTTCACCAACGACTTCATCAATTCGATCGCGAACAACCGCGGCTCGGCATTCCAGTCGCGGTATCGCAACATCGACATCCTGATGATCGACGACATCCAGTTCCTGCAGGGCAAGGCGGAGACGCAGGAGGCGTTCTTCCACACCTTCAACACCCTGCACGACCACAACAAGCAGGTCGTCATCACGAGCGACCTGCCGCCGAAGGCCCTGACCGGCTTCGAAGACAGGATGCGGTCCCGCTTCGAGTGGGGCCTCATCACGGATGTCCAGGCCCCCGACCTCGAGACCCGCATCGCGATCCTGCGTAAAAAGGCCCAGAGCGAGAAGCTCCAGGTTCCCCACGACATCCTCGAATTCATGGCCTCGAAGGTCTCGTCCAACATCCGCGAGCTCGAGGGAACCCTGATCCGGGTCACGGCCTTCGCGAGCCTGAACCGAACGCCCGTCGACATGGACCTCGTCCAGACGGTGCTCAAGGACCTGATCACGCTCGACGAGGACAACGTCATCGCGCCGGTCGACATCATCACCAATACCGCGGACTACTTCAAGCTCACCGTCGAAGACCTCTATGGCTCGTCCCGGTCCCAGGCCGTTGCCACGGCCCGCCAGATCGCCATGTACCTCTGCCGTGAACTCACCAATCTTTCGCTCCCGAAGATCGGTCAGCTTTTCGGCAATCGGGACCACACGACGGTGATGTACGCGAACAAGAAGATCAGCGAACTCATGAAGGAACGCCGCTCGATCTACAACCAGGTCACGGAACTGACCAACCGCATCAAGCAGGACCACCGCTACAAATAATCCGCAGAATCCCTCAGTTTTCACAGTTGTGGATAACCCTGTGGAAACTCGTCGAACAACTTGTATGAATTTGTGGAAACTGCCGTCCGGCTTGTGCAAACTCCGCTCCTGGCAAGGCTCGTCCTGAACCGGGGGCCGATTAACGCTCACAGGCTGCCCACAAGTTACATGTTTGTAGTTCCCAGTGAACGAGCCGCATCCACAGAGTTATCCACAGTTTCCACAACGGTTAAGAAGATTAACAAAAACTTAAACTTCTCTCTGGCCGACAACCTTTCCTCCGAAGCCGGAGGAGATCCAGCGACGCAGAGGCTGCTGTGAGTACGACTACCATTGAGCCCAAACAGGTCTCCGACCGACAGGAGTGACTTCGTGAGATTTCAGGCCAACCGGGACGTTTTCAGCGAAGCCGTTTCTTTTGCTGTCAAACTCCTTCCCCAGCGCACCACGCTGCCCATTTTGAGCGGTGTGCTGATCGAAGCAACAACGACCGGCTTGATCCTCTCGTCATTCGACTACGAGGTCTCCGCCCAAACCGAGATCGCCGCAGAGGTCGAAGAAACCGGGCGAGTCCTTGTCTCCGGTCGCCTCCTTGCCGAAATCGCCAGCCGGATGCCCAACGCTCCCGTCAGCTTCGTGACGAAGGACTCCCGCATCACGGTCAGCTGTGGAACAGCGAGCTTCACACTTCTGTCCATGCCTGTCGAGGAATATCCGAGCATCCCGGTCGTCAGCGGCCAGGCCGGCCTCGTTCCGGCGGAAGACTTCGCCGCCGCCGTCGCCCAGGTCGCCGTCGCCGCATCGCGCGACGACGTCACCCCGGTCATCACGGGTGTCCAGCTCCAGATCTCCGAAAACAGCCTGAGCCTCGTCGCCACCGACCGTTATCGTGTCGCCGTCCGAGAAATCGACTGGGACCCCGGAACGATGGTCGGGGCAGACAGCATCACCGCGCTGGTACCGGCCCGCACCCTCCAGGAAGTCGGCAAGACGTTCGGACACAGCGGCACGATCTCGGTGGCGATCACCAACACCGATGATCGCGAACTGATCGCCTTCACCGCCGACAAGAAGACCGTCACGAGCCTGCTGATCAAGGGCAACTACCCGCCCGTTCGCCGGCTGTTCCCTGACCAGGTCGACAACTACGCCGTGATGAACACCGCGGAACTGATCGAGGCCACCCGTCGCGTCGCACTCGTGCTCGAACGCGAGGCGGCCCTGCGGTTCTCGTTCACGACCGAGGGACTCACCCTGGAAGCGGTCGGCTCAGAGCAGGCCCAGGCGAAGGAATCCGTGGACGCAATCCTGTCCGGCGTTGAGACCGTCGTCTCCCTCAAACCGCAATTCCTGCTGGACGGCCTCACGGCCGTGCACTCGGAATTCGTGCGGATCTCCTTCACGAAGACGGAAAACCCGAACAAGCCCGGACCCGTCCTGATCACGAGCCAGAGTTCGCGCGACCAGCCAGGAGCGGACAGCTACAAGTACCTGCTCCAGCCGAACCTGCTGCTGCGCTAAGAACTCCGGTGCGGGTAACTCACCTGTCCCTGACCGACTTCCGCAACTATGCGCAGGTCGAGGTGCCGTTCCAGCCGGGACCGAACCTCATCGTGGGAAGCAACGGCCAGGGTAAGACCAACCTGGTCGAGGCCCTCGGATTCCTGAGCACACTGGGTTCGCACCGGGTTTCGACAACGGCGGCGATGATCAGGTCCGGTGAGGAATCCGCGATCATCCGGGCGAAACTCGAGTACAACGGCAGGGATCTCCTCGCCGAAGTGCAGATCAACCGTTCCGGGCTGAACCGGGCGCAGATCAACCGCTCCGTCATCAAGACGAGGGAGCTGCCGAGGTACTTCTCGAGCGTGTTGTTCGCTCCGGAAGACCTCGCGCTCGTGCGGGGCGACCCCTCGGGGCGGCGCCGGTTCCTCGACCAGCTTCTCGTGCTCCGCTCGCCTCGGCTCACCGGGGTGCTGGCCGATTACGACCGGGTGCTCAAGCAGCGCAATTCCCTGTTGAAGTCGGCCAGGGCGTCCGGATTGCGCACAACCCAGCTCGGAACCCTCGAGGTATGGGACGACCGCCTCGTGGAATTCGGTTCGGAGATCATCGACGAACGCGCGAAACTCGTCGATGAACTCGGCGGTCCCCTACGTACCGCGTATGAAGCCGTCGTCGGGGCCGATCACGGGCCGGCCCTGCTCGGCGCCCTGAGCGTCCTGGGCCTGGATGACAGCATCGGCAGCGAGGAGGGCACTCCTTCTCACGCTTCTTCTCCCTCTCTTTCCAGCACACCGGCTGTCGCGACAGAGGACGGGGCGAAGGCTGCCGGGACGACGGCCGACCTGTTCCGGGCGGCCCTCGCCGGAGTGCGTCGCAAGGAACTCGACAGAGGGATGACCCTGGTCGGCCCCCATCGCGACGATGTCGTCTTCATGCTCAACGCCCTGCCGGCGCGAGGCTATGCGAGCCACGGCGAATCCTGGTCATTCGCCCTCGCGCTCAAACTCGCGGCCGCGGAACTCCTGCGCAGGGACTCTTCGAGCGGGGATCCGGTCCTCATCCTCGACGATGTCTTCGCGGAACTCGACCTGTCCCGCCGAAGCCGACTCGCAACGGCGGTCCTGGCATTCGACCAGGTGCTCATCACGGCGGCCGTGTTCGAAGACGTCCCCGATCAGCTGGCCGCGCACACCATCCGCATCCATGCCGGGGAGGTCGTCGATGGCTGAGCAGAGCGAGGCGGCACGGGTCTACCTGCGTTTCAAGGACGTGTTCGGTGATCCGAATGCCAAGCGCGTCAAGGCCAGGCGCAAGGTACGGGACGACACCGGTTCGAGTGTGCCGTTCGGCATCGGCCGCGATCCGCGCGGCCTCGGGGACACCATCGACTCCCTGACCCTGCAACTGGGCTGGAACTCACCCCTCGCGCAGTCGGAACTGCTCGCATCCTGGATCGAACTCGCCGGTGAGGAAACCTCGAAGCACTCCACTCCCGCCGGTATCGACGAGGGCGTCCTGACGGTCCATTGCGAGTCGACGGCGTGGGCGACCCAGCTGCGGATGATGCGTGTCGAAATCATGACGCACATCTCCGTCCGGTACCCCGACGCGGGCATCGTGTCAATCCGTTTTCAGGGACCCAACGCTCCCTCCTGGAAAAAGGGCCCCAGATCAATTCCAGGGCGCGGTCCACGCGATACCTACGGCTAGGGAGCCAAAACAGGTCAACCGACTAGGCAAAACGCGTCAGATCCCCGTTTATGGCCGGGAGGCCATGCCCTGTTTGGTAGACTCAAGGGTCGCCCGCGCGACGGTCAGGAGCTCCATAACAGATGTCAGTCGAACCATTGATCGAGCCGGAGCATGGATACGGCGCCGACGATATCCAGGTCCTCGAGGGACTTGAAGCCGTTCGGAAGCGTCCCGGTATGTACATCGGGTCGACCGGTCCCCGAGGTCTGCACCACCTGGTCTACGAGATTGTGGACAACTCGGTGGACGAGGCCCTCGCCGGACACTGCGACACGATCGGCATCGAGATCCTCGCCGACGGAGCCGTGCGCGTCGCCGACAACGGACGAGGCATCCCCGTCGACATCCACAAGGCGGAGGGCCGTTCAACGGTCGAGGTCGTCCTGACCGTGCTCCACGCCGGCGGAAAGTTCGGCGGCGGCGGTTATTCCGTCTCCGGTGGCCTCCACGGCGTCGGCAGCTCCGTGGTCAACGCGCTGTCCTCGCGGCTCGACGTCGCGGTTCGTCGCCAGGGCCACGTGTGGCGACAGAGCTTCCACGACGGCGTCCCCTTCGCTCCGCTGAGCCAGGACGAAGCCTCGGACGAGACCGGAACAACGATCACGTTCTGGCCGAGCGCGGAAACCTTCGAGACCACGGACTTCGACTTCGAGACCCTGCGGGCCCGTTTCCAGCAGATGGCGTTCCTTAATAAGGGACTCACCATCACGCTCACCGATGAACGACCGGATCACCTCGATGCCGAGGGCGCGCCGATTCACAAGACCTTCATGTACGAGAAGGGACTCGTCGACTACGTCGAGTATCTCAACCGTGCCAAGAAGGCCGAACTCGTCAACGAAGAAATCATCTCCTTCGAGTTCGAAGACCACGAACGCAAGATGGCCCTCGAAGTGGCCATGCAGTGGACCACCGCGTACACGGAGAGCGTCCACACCTACGCGAACACGATCAACACCCACGAGGGCGGCACCCACGAAGAGGGTTTCCGCGCGGCGCTCACAACCCTCGTCAACAAGTACGCCAGGGAGAAGGGCATCCTCAAGGAAAAGGATGACAACCTCACCGGCGACGATGTGCGCGAGGGCCTGACCGCCGTCGTGTCGATCAAACTCGCCGAACCTCAGTTCGAAGGCCAGACCAAGACGAAGCTCGGCAACACCGAGGCGAAGTCCTTCGTGCAGAAGGTCGCCAACGATCAGCTCTCCGACTGGTTCAACCGCAACCCGATCTCGGCCAAGGAGATCATCCGCAAGGCACTCCAGGCCTCGAACGCCCGGATGGCGGCCCGTAAGGCGCGCGAAACCGCCAGGCGAAAGGGCCTCCTCGAGGGTGGTGGCATGCCGGGCAAGCTCAAGGACTGCCAGAGCAAGGACCCGTCGCTCTCCGAGATCTTCATCGTCGAGGGTGACTCGGCCGGCGGCTCCGCCGTGCAGGGCCGTAACCCGGAGTACCAGGCGATTCTGCCCCTCCGCGGAAAGATCCTGAACGTCGAGAAGGCCCGGCTCGACCGCGCCCTCGGCAACGCCGAGGTCCAGGCCATGATCACGGCCTTCGGCGCCGGCATGGGCGAGGAATTCAACCCCGACAAGGTGCGGTACCACAAGATCGTCCTGATGGCCGATGCGGATGTCGACGGCCAGCACATCACGACCCTCCTGCTCACCCTGTTGTTCCGCTACATGCGACCGCTCATCGATCTCGGTTACGTGTACCTCGCGCAGCCGCCGTTGTACCGGCTCAAATGGACGAACTCCCCGCACGAATACGTCTACTCCGACAAGGAGCGCGACGCGCTGCTCGCCGACGGTGCCGCAGCGGGCAAACGGATCCCCAAGGACAACGGTATCCAGCGCTACAAGGGCCTCGGCGAAATGGACTACAAGGAACTGTGGGAAACCACGATGGCGCCCGAGACCCGCACGCTGCTCCAGGTCACGCTCGACGACGCAGCGGCAGCGGACGAGATTTTCTCCACACTGATGGGCGAGGACGTCGAGTCCCGCCGAAACTTCATCCAGAAGAACGCGAAGGACGTGCGTTTCCTTGACATCTGACGACACCACCAACAACACGACCAACGAGGAAACCGCGGCGGAAGCGGCCGCGAAGGCGGCCCATCTCGAGCAGCACGGCAAGATCGACCAGGTCGACCTGCAGCTCGAGATGCAGCGTTCCTACCTCGACTACGCGATGAGCGTCATCGTCGGGCGGGCGCTTCCCGACGTGCGCGACGGCATGAAGCCCGTGCACCGCCGCGTGATCTACGCCATGTTCGACGGCGGCTACCGCCCGGACAAGGCGTTCAGCAAGTGCGCGCGCGTCGTCGGCGACGTGATGGGCCAGTTCCACCCGCACGGTGACTCCTCCATCTACGACGCCCTCGTCCGGCTGGTCCAGCCCTGGAGCCTGCGCTACCCGCTCGCCCTCGGGCAGGGAAACTTCGGCTCCCCCGGAAACGACGGCGCCGCCGCCCCGCGGTACACCGAGACGAAGATGGCCCCGCTCGCCCTCGAGATGGTGCGCGACATCGACGAGGACACCGTCGACTTCCAGGACAACTACGACGGCCGCACACTCGAACCGACCGTGCTCCCCTCGCGCTTCCCGAACCTGCTCGTCAACGGTTCGGTCGGCATCGCGGTCGGCATGGCCACCAACATCCCGCCGCACAACCTGCGCGAGGTGTCCGCCGGCGCCCTCTGGTACCTGCAGAACCCCGACGCGACCCGCGAAGAGCTCCTCGAAGCCCTCATCCAGCGGATCAAGGGACCCGACTTCCCCACCGGCGCCCAGATCCTCGGCATCAAGGGCATCCAGGATGCCTATCGCACCGGTCGCGGCTCGATCACGATGCGGGCCGTCGTCAGCATCGAAGAGCTCCAGGGTCGCACCTGCCTCGTGATCACCGAGCTGCCGTACCAGGTCAACCCGGACAACCTCGCGATCAAGATCGCCGACCTCGTCAAGGACGGCAAGATCGGCGGCATCGCCGACATCCGCGACGAAACCTCCGGTCGTACCGGCCAGCGCCTCGTGATCGTGCTCAAGCGCGACGCCGTCGCGAAGGTCGTCCTCAACAACCTCTACAAGCACACACCGCTGCAGGAGAACTTCGGCGCGAACATGCTCGCGATCGTCGACGGCGTGCCGCGCACGCTGCCCCTGGACGGTTTCGTCTCCGCCTGGGTCGACCACCAGGTCGACGTCATCGTGCGGCGCACCCAGTTCCGGCTCAACAAGGCCGAAGCGGATGCGCATATCCTGCGCGGGTATCTGAAGGCCCTTGACGCCCTCGACGACGTGATCGCGCTCATCCGGCGGTCACCGACCGTCGACGACGCCCGCACCGGCCTCATGGAACTCCTGGACGTGGACAAGCTCCAGGCCGACGCCATCCTGACCATGCAGCTGCGCCGCCTCGCGGCCCTGGAACGCCAGAAGATCATCGACCAGGCCGCCGAACTCGAGCTGCAGATCGTCGAGTTCCAGTCGATCCTCGCGAGCCCCGAGCGCCAGCGCACGATCATCAGCGACGAGCTCACCGAGATCACCACGAAGTTCGGCGACGACAGGCGGACCGAGATCATGTTCGGCTTCGACGGCGACATGTCCGTCGAGGACCTCATCCCCGAAGAGGAGATGGTGGTCACCGTCACGCGTGGCGGCTACATCAAGCGCACCCGCAGCGACAACTACCGCAACCAGCACCGCGGCGGCAAGGGCGTCAAGGGCGCCCAGCTGCGCGCTGACGACGTCGTGGAGCACTTCTTCGTCACAACCACGCATCACTGGCTGCTGTTCTTCACGAACACCGGCCGGGTCTATCGCGCCAAGGCGTACGAGGCCCAGGAATCCGGGCGCGACGCCAAGGGTCAACATGTCGCCAACCTGCTCGCACTGCAGCCGGGCGAGGAGATCGCGCAGATCCTCGACATCCGCGACTACGGGGCCGCCCAGTACCTGACGCTCGCCACCCGCGACGGCCTGATCAAGAAGACGGCCCTGAGCGAGTACGACACGAACCGCACCGGCGGCATCATCGCGATCAAACTGCGCGAGGGCGACGAGCTCGTCTCCGCGCTGCTCGTCGAGGAAGACTCCGATCTGCTGCTCGTCTCCCGGAAGGGAATGTCGATACGCTTCACCGCGAGCGACGAAGCCCTCCGTCCGATGGGCCGCAGCACCTCCGGCGTGATCGGGATGCACTTCCGCGGCGATGACCGGCTGCTCGACGCATCCGTTGTATCAGACGACGGCTATGTTTTCGTCGTGACCGAGGGCGGCTATGCGAAGCGCACAGCGGCCGACCAGTACCGCCTGCAGAACCGTGGCGGGCTCGGGATCAAGGTCGCCAAACTCAACGATGATCGCGGGGACCTCGTCGGGTCCCTTATCGTGGATGACGAGGACGAAGTACTCGTGGTCCTTGCCAGTGGCAAGGTGGTACGCTCTGACGTCGCCGAAGTCCCTGCCAAGGGACGGGACACGATGGGCGTCGTCTTCGCTAAGTTTGCGGAAGAAGACCGGATCATCGCCATTGCGAAGAACTCCGAACGTAACCTGATCGTCGAGGAAACTGCGGACGAGCTGGAGAGCGATTCGGGAGAGGAAGAACCGTTAGATGAGTAGTGTTGCTGAGAAACTTGCCAAAAAGTCTGGCCGGAGGCCCACTGTGACAACCAAGCAGGTGCGTCTCAAGCTGGTCTACATCGACTTCTGGTCGGCGGTGAAGCTGTCGTTCCTGATCGCCCTGTGCCTCGGCATCGTGACCATCGTCGCGACCTTCCTGATTTTCACCGTGCTCAACGGCACCGGGATCTTCGGCAAGATCGACGCCCTGTATGCCGATATCGCGGGGTCGTCATCCGACCTGGCAAGCATCCTGTCTATCGGCAACGTCATGGGCTTCGCCGTCGTCGTGGCGGTGCTGAACACGGTCGTCATCACGGCCCTGGGGGCCGTCTACGCCGTGCTGTACAACCTGAGCGTGAAGATCACCGGCGGCCTGCTCGTCGGCTTCACGAACAACTAGCTACACCCGCTCCGCCAGTTCCACCTGCTCCACCCGCGTCACCGCCGCTCCCAATCGGGCAGCATCCGAAACGAATCGGCTGCTCGATTGGGAGAAACCGGAGGTTTCCGGTAGTCTCAAATCTGCCCAATAAGGGGGATATAGCTCAGTTGGTTAGAGCGCTTCACTGATAATGAAGAGGTCCCAGGTTCAAATCCCGGTATCCCCACGCAGTTACATTTGCACGCAGTAGAAGCTTAAAGACGTACAGGCCTTTCCGGCCTTCACGCCCGTGAATGTGCGGGGCCATAGCTCAATTGGTAGAGCGCCTGCTTTGCAAGCAGGAGGTCCGGGGTTCGATTCCCCGTGGCTCCACAGTCCAGCACAGAATGATCCAGCAGAAGAATGACAGAAGGCCCGCATCCGGTGCTGTCTCTTATACACAT
>NZ_JASJVI010000080.1:0-18708 GCF_035019865.1 Cryobacterium sp. 10I5 | reverse complement strand
CGCCGCGGGAACGTCGATCTGCGACACCTCACCGATCTGCGCGCCGCGGATGTTGCCGGTTGCCGCACGCAGAAGGGCGCGGCCGCCGAAGCGGACGCGCCCTGTTCTGGCAGCGGAGAGGGTGGAGGCCGAAGCGGTTAGTTGGCTCCGCCGGCCGCGGGGGCCGAGCGGCGTGAACGGCTGCGGCGGCGCGGGGCGCTGTTGCCGTCGTGGTGCTGGGCTCCGCCACCGTCGTGGGTGCCGGCTGCCGGGGTCACGGCGGGGGCGTCGGGGTTGGTGGACTGGCTGACGCGGGTACGGGTGCGAGCGGCGCCCGAGCGGCCGGCGTCTGCGGTGCGGCCCGAATCGGAGCGAGCTCCGTCGCCGCCGCGGCCCGAGCCGCCGGAGCGGCCGGCGCCACCGGTGCGCCCGGCGCCGCCGGAGCGGCCGGAGTCCGAGTGTCCGGTTCCCGCGGCGTGCTCGCGCACGGGGGAGACGCGCAGGCGCCCCTTGGAACCGACCGGGATGTTGAGGTCGGAGTACAGGTGCGGTGAAGAGGAGTACGTCTCGACGGGGACCGGAACGCCGAAGTCGAGCGCCGTGTTGATCAGCGTCCACTTGTGCATGTCGTCCCAGTCGACGAACGTTACCGCGATGCCGGTCTTGCCCGCGCGGCCGGTGCGCCCGACGCGGTGCAGGTACGCCTTCTCGTCCTCGGGGATGGTGTGGTTGATCACGTGGGTGACATCGTCGACGTCGATTCCGCGAGCGGCGACATCCGTTGCGATCAGGATGTCCTTCTTGCCGGCCTTGAACGAGGCCATGGCGCGTTCGCGCTGGTCCTGGTTGAGGTCGCCGTGCACGGCGGTCGCGTTGAAACCGCGGTCACCGAGCTCTTCGACGAGCTTGGCCGCCGCGCGCTTGGTGCGGGTGAAGATCACGGTCTTGCCGCGGCCCTCCGCCATCAGGATGCGGCCGATGACCTCGTCCTTGTCCATGCTGTGCGCACGGTAGACGATGTGCTGGATGTTGGCCTGCATGAGACCCTCGTCGGGCTCCTGCGCACGGATGTGGATGGGCCGGTTCATGAAGCGGCGGGCGAGGGCCACGATCGGGCCGGGCATCGTCGCGGAGAAGAGCATGGTGTGCCTGGTCGACGGCGTCTGGGCGAAGAGCCGCTCGATGTCGGACAGGAAGCCGAGGTCGAGCATCTTGTCCGCCTCGTCGAGGACCATCTCGCGCACATTGGAGAGGCTCAGCAGGTGCTGGCTCGCGAGGTCGAGCAGGCGGCCCGGGGTGCCGACGACAATCTGGGCGCCGGCCTTGAGCTGCTCGATCTGGCCCTCGTACGCCTTGCCGCCGTAGATGGACACGATCTTGGTGTTGCGGTTCTGCGACGCCATCTCGAGGTCTTCGCTGACCTGCACGCACAGTTCGCGGGTCGGGACGACCACGAGCGCCTGCACGCCGGGCTCGGGGTCGAGGCCGAGGCGCTGGATGAGGGGGAGGCCGAAGCCGAGGGTCTTGCCGGTGCCGGTCTTGGCCTGTCCGATGATGTCCTGGCCGCTCATCGCGAGCGGGATGGTCTGGAGCTGGATCGGGAACGGCTCGAGGATGCCTTTACTGGCGAGAGCGTCAACCAGGTCCTGGTCGATATTGAGTTCAGAGAAAGTCACGAAAGTTTGCCTGTCATTAGCTGGAAACGGAAATGCGCCCGTCTTCTGCCTCGGGCACCAGCCACCGATCCATGCCGATGGCTTGTCTCACCTTACCGGGCGGTGTCTGGGAAGCAGCCGAAGCCACGCGGACGGGCGTGTGTCCGGCCGCGCGGACGCCGCAGCTCTGTCCTAAGCTGGGCTGGTGTTCTCCTGGTTTGATGGGCGCTCCAAGCGCGTCGAGATAATCCCCCGGCTCACCACCCGGGGGGAACGTCCATCGACCACGAAAGTGGACATCAAGGACCTCACCCCGCAACTTCTCCCGTTCCT
The DNA here is from genome assembly GCF_035019865.1 of Cryobacterium sp. 10I5. Taxonomy (NCBI): domain Bacteria; kingdom Bacillati; phylum Actinomycetota; class Actinomycetes; order Micrococcales; family Microbacteriaceae; genus Cryobacterium; species Cryobacterium sp. 10I5. Next base: position 16,741 of record NZ_JASJVI010000080.1, on the reverse strand, counting down.
GGGCCAGTCAGCGTACTTCGAGCTCGGCGTCTTCGAGAGCCTCGCCCGCGCCGTCCAGATTGCTCCGGACCTCGCCGCCAAGCAGGCGCTCAGCGCCGCCGCCGGCCGCGCGCTCTCCAAGCACCAGGGCCTCGTCGCCGAGATCCGCCGTCGTGGAGCGGAACCTGCCGACGTGATGGCGCCGTTCGTGCCGGCCCTCGACGCGTTCCGCGCCGAGATCACGGGCGCGGACTGGACCGAGCTGCTGCTGAGCTGCTACCTCGCCGGTGGCCTGCTCGACGACTTCTTCATCCGGCTCGCCGACGGGCTCCCCGGCGAGGTGGGTCCGCGGGTCGCGCACCTGCTCGGCGAGGACGCCGGGGCCAAGATCCTCGCCTCGCAGCTCGCGGCCGCGATCGCAGCGGATGCGCCGCTCGCCTCGCACCTGGCCCTCTGGGGCCGTCGGCTCGTGGGGGACACCCTGCTCGTCGCCCGCTCCGCGCTCGCGTTCGCCGGCACGCCGGACCAGACCGGTGTCGTCACCGTCGCCGGTCCCGCCGAGGAGCGCATCGAGCCGGTCTTCACCGAACTGATCGCCGCGCACACCCGGCGGATGGACGGCCTCGGCCTCACCGCCTGAGCACGCGGAGGTGGACCCGTGCTCGAGCGAGGGTGCTGCGCGGGTGGCGCACCGCACGGGCACCGGCGGAACACCGGCGCCCGGTGAGCGTGAGGCTAGGCGCGGCCCGGGTGACCCGTGCGCATCAGCTCGTGCAGCATCCGGGAGTCTCCGGCGACGCGTGAGCGCGCGAGGGTCATGCCCGAAGCGACGGATGCTCCGCCGGCGATGATGAGGGTGGCCCACCAGATCCAGCCACCGTTCCACGCCCAGCCGAACCACGTCAGTGCCACCCAGACGACCATGGCGACGATCGTGCCGATCGCGGGGAGCAGCACGGCGCCGTGATTCGTGCGCCCCGGCAGCACGTACCGTGCCGCGAGGCCGAGGACGGCCCCGCCGAGCGCGGCGAAGAGGAGTTCCATGTCGGGTTTAGGCGACGAAACCGACGCGACGGGACTCCTCGGAGCCCAGCTCGACGTAGGCGAGGCCGATCGTCGGGACGATGAACACCCGGCCCTTGCTGTCGGCGAGCTTGAGGTACCCGGTCGAACCGGAGAGGGCGGCGGCTACCGCTTCCTCGATGTCGGTCGCGGCCTGCGACGTCTCGAAGCTGATCTCACGGGGAGAGTTGAAGATGCCAATGCGGATATCCACCAGATGCGCCTTTCGTTGCCTAAGCGCCCAGATTACGACAGAACGGGCGGGCAGCCGGACAACGTTCACTGTCGGCGCAACCCGCTAGCTTTGAAAACGTGACCAGCCTCGGAAATCCGACCCTCGACCGCGACGTTTCCGCGCCGGCATTCCCCCTCGACGACTCCCAGCGGGCGGCCCTCGACCTGGCAGACGGGGTCTCGGCCGCGATCATCGGCGCACCGGGCACCGGCAAGACGACGACCCTGATCGAGCTCCTCGCCGACCGCGTCCTCGGGCGTGGCTATGCACCGGGGGAGGTGCTCCTGCTCGTGCCGACGCGCGCGGGCGCCACCGTTCTGCGAGACCGGCTCGCGCTTCGCCTCGGCGTTCCGACCAACGGCCCGCTCGCCCGCACGGCGAACTCCATCGCGTTCCAGCTCGTGCGCGGCGCGGAGGCCGCGGCCGGCGGTCCGACACCGACGCTGCTGACCGGTGGCGAGCAGGACCAGATCATCGCCGAACTGCTGCAGGGCGCCCTCGACGACGGCGGGCCTGTCGGCGACGGCGGCGACCTCGACGCGCGCGACCGCGATGCCGGAGGTTCCTTCGACGGCGGGCGCGACCGCAACGGAGGCGGGGCTGGTTCCTCCGGCCCGGCCTGGCCGTCCACCCTCGATCCGGGCGTGCGCCGGCTCCGCGGATTCCGCACCGAGCTGCGCAACCTGATGATGCGGGCCGTCGAATACGGGATCACCCCGACGCGCCTCGCCGCACTCGGCGCCGAGAACGACCGCCCGGAATGGGTCGCCGCTGCCCACTTCATCCACGGCTACGACGAGGTCAAAGACCAGAGCCGGCCCGGCCAGTACGACTCCACCGAACTCGCGGGCTTCGCGGCGGCCGTCGTGGCCGCAGCCGCCCCGGGGTCCGCGGGATCCGCGACCCTGGGCACCCTCGCCGGCCTTCGCCTCATCGTCGTCGACGACGCCCAGGAACTGAACCGGGCCACCCTCACCCTGCTCGCCCAGTTCGCGGCGCGCGGCGTCGCGATCGTCGCCGCCGGCGACCCCGACATCACAACGGGCTCCTTCAACGGCGCCCACGCGGATGCCGTCGGCAGGCTCGGCGCCTACCTTGCGCCGGGCGCACCATTCGTCACGACCCTCGTGCTCGACACGGTCTACCGGCACGGCCCCGGCATCCGCGGCGTCGTGCGGGAGATCACCCACCGGATCGGGACAGCCTCAGCGGGCACCCAACGCCGCGCCGCGAGTGTCGATCCCCGTGATGGCGTGCCCGCAGTCGAGTCCGGCGCCGCAGACTCAGGAACCGCAGACTCAGGAACCGCAGACTCAGGAACCGCAGACCCAGGATCCGAAGCGTCGGGCGCCGCGAAGTCCGGCGCCGACGCGGCCGGCACCGAGGCATCCGCCTCCTCCGTCGAGACCCTCCTCGCCGCGAGCCCCGCCGACCAGCTCGCTCTCATCGCCGGGAGGCTGCGGGAACGGCACGTGCTCGACCGAGTGTCCTGGGGCCGCATGGCCGTGGTCGCGCGGAGCGGTTCCGCCATTCCGGCACTCGCCCGCGGCCTCGCCGCCCTCGAAGTGCCCACCCAGGTGCCCTCCGCCCAGACGGCGCTCCGCGACGAATGGGCCGTGCGCGCATTCATCCTCGCCCTCGACGTCACCCTCGGCCGCCGCCCGCTCGACGCCGAAGCGGCGACCGAACTCCTGCGCGGCCCCCTCGGCGGCCTCGACCCGATCACCCTGCGCCGCCTGCGTGCCGCTCTGCGCCAGCAGGAACTGAGCCAGGAGGAACTGAGCCAGCAGGAACTGAGCCAGCACGAGCCCGGCCAGCAGGAACTGAGCCCGAAAGAGCTCGGCCAGCAGGAACTGAGCCAGCACGAGCCCGGCCAGCAGGAACTGAGCCCGAAAGAGCTCGGCCAGCAGGAACTCGGCCAGCCAGAGTCGGGCCAGCCCGGGCCCGGCGAGCAGGAACCCGGCCGGCCGGCATCGCTCGCGACCGCGGGCGCCGGGCGCACCCGCACCGCCGACGAGCTGCTCGCCGCCGTGTTCGCGACGCCGTCGCTGTTGTCCGCAATCGACAACCGCACCGCCCGCCGCGCGGCGAGTTGCGCGGAAAGCCTCCTCGCGGCATCCGTCGAATACGAGGCCGGTGCCTCGATCGAAGAACTGCTCTGGGGCCTCTGGCAGCGCAGCGGCCTCGCCAGGGAATGGCTCGAACAGTCCACCGGGATCGGCATCATCGCCGACGAGGCCAACCACAACCTCGACGCCGTCGTCGCCCTGTTCTCCGCGGCGCAGCGCTACGTCGAACGCACGCCGGCGGCCCCGCCGGTGCTCTTCCTCGAACACCTCGTCGACACCGACGTCCCAGAGGACACCCTCGCCCCGCGCGCCCTCGGCGACGCCGTCACCGTGTCGACACCGAACGGGTTGATCGGCCGCGAGTTCGACCTCATCGTGATCGCCAACGTGCAGCAGAACGTCTGGCCCGACCTGCGCATCCGCGGCTCGCTGCTCGGTGCGGGCGACCTCGCCGCGCTCGCCTCCGGGCGCGACCCCCGTGGCGGAGACGCGCGCACCGAGGTCCTGCACGACGAACTGCGCATGTTCGCCCAGGCCGCGAGCCGGGCCCGCAGCGAACTTCTCGTCACGGCCGTCGATAACGAGGAGAACGAGCCGTCGGTGTTCCTCAAGCTGCTGCCGCGACCCACCGAGCCCGCAGGGGCGGACGCCGCCGACCCCGCCGGGCGCTACCCGGTGTCGCTCCGCGGGCTCGTCGGCCGGTTGCGCCGCGACCTCACCAGGGGCGTCGCGACGGGCGCCCTGTCCGGGCACCCCGACGGGTCGGGGCGCGCAGCGGATGCCGCGGCGACCCTCGCGAGGCTCGCCGCGGCAGCCGTGCCCGGAGCCGACCCCGGCCAGTGGTACGGCCTCGCCGGTCCCAGCACAGTGCAGCCCCTCAACGACCCGGCTGCCGGAGACGACCCGGTGCGGGTCTCGCCGTCGAAGATGGCCGCTGTCGAGACCTGCCCGCTGCACTGGGCGATCGGCCGGCTCGGCGGCGGCAGCTCCAATACGGCGGCGAACCTCGGCACGATCATCCACGCGGTGATGGAGGAGTCGACCGACCGCCAGCCGGATGCACTGTGGCAGGCGGTCGACGAACGCTGGGGAGAGCTCCGGTTCGACGCGGAGTGGCAGTCCGAGGTACAGCGCGCCGACGCGCGAAACCTCACCGACCGGCTCGCCTCCTACCTGCTCGACTTCGAACGCACCGGCGGCGAACTCCTGAGCGCAGAGGGCAGCTTCGGCTTCGACGTCGACGGCGCCTGGCTCACCGGCACCGTCGACCGGGTCGAACGCCTCGCAGACGGCAGCGCCGTCATCGTGGACCTGAAGACCGGGCGCGGAGACCCCGTGAGCGACGCGGGCGTCGCAGACCACCCGCAACTCGGCGCCTACCAGCTCGCCTTCCAGGAGGGCCAGATCGAGGGCGTCCCCGCCGGGACCCCCCTCGCGGGCGCCCGCCTCGTGATCGTCTCCTCCGGAACCGTCAAGCAGAACTACCGCAACCCCACCCAGGCCACCTTCACCGAAGAACAGCTCCTCGCCTTCCGCACCCGGGTGGGCGCCGACGCGGCGCTCATGGGAGGGGCGACCTTCGTCGCCGAGCTCGCGACGCATTGCCTCGACCCGCGCTCGCACGGGGCCTGCCGCATCCACATCATCGGGCAGGTCAGCTCATGAGCCAGAACGGAATACCCGTGCCGCACGACCCGCATCGTCCGCAGAACCCGGTCAGCGCTCTCGAAATCGCGGGCACGCTCGGCATGTTCCCGCCCACCCCCGAACAGCAGGCGGTGATCGAGGCCCCGCTCGCGCCGACCCTCGTCGTGGCCGGAGCCGGCAGCGGCAAGACGGAGACCATGGCCAACCGGGTGCTCTGGCTGCTCGCCAACGGCCTCGCCCGCCCCGACCAGGTCCTCGGGCTCACCTTCACCCGCAAGGCGGCCGGCGAACTCGCCGAGCGCATCGGCGACCGCATCGCCCAACTCGACGCCCAGGGACTGCTTCCGGCACCCACCCCGGCCGCGGGCGCGGAGGCCACCGGCGAACTCGTCGACTCCGGCCTGTTCAACACCCCGACCGTGTCGACGTACAACTCCTTCGCGAGCCGACTCTTCACCGACAACGCCCTCCTCCTCGGCCGCGAACCCGAGTCCGTGCTGCTCACCGAGACGAGCGCCTGGCTGCTCGCCCGCCGCGTCGTGATCGAGCACGGTGACCGCAGGCTCGTGCCCTGGGGAAAGAGCCTCGACGCCGTGACGGATGCCGTGCTCCGGTTCAGCCGCCTGCTCGCCGAGAACCCGCCTCCCCTCACGACCGGCCTGGCAACGACCGGCCCGGCAACGACCGGCCTCACGACGGGCGGCCCGGCGGGAGCTCCCGGCGGCGGCGTGCACGACCTTGCCGGCCTCGCCGCCGGCTTCGCCTACCTCGAAGACCTGCCATACGGCAACCCTCGCAAGAAGGTCCCGTACTCCTCCGTCGTCGACTCGCTCGCCGCGGTCGGGCCGCTGCCCGTGCTCGCCGAACTCGCCGGCGAGTACGACCGGGAGAAGCGCCGGCTCGGCCTGATCGAATTCTCCGACCAGGTCGCCCTCGCCCTGCAGGTGAGCCAGCGGGTTCCGCGGGTGGTCGCCGGGTACCGCGACCAGTACCGGGTCGTGCTGCTCGACGAATACCAGGACACCTCCGTGCTGCAGACCGAGCTCCTGCACACTCTCTTCGCCCGGCATCCGGTGATGGCCGTCGGTGACCCGCACCAGTCCATCTACGGCTGGCGCGGTGCAAGCTCCGCAAACCTGCTCGCCTTCTCCGACGACTTCGACCCGGACGCCCGCTCCGAGCACCGGGTCACCCCCTCCATGTCGCTCTCCTTCACCTGGCGGAACCCCCGCTCGGTGCTCGACGCGGCGAACACCCTCGTCGCCCCGCTCAGTGAGGCCCTGCGCCGCCGGACGAACGGCATCCAGGTCGAGACCCTCAAGGTGCCGGACGGCACCCGCCCCGGCGCAGTCACCGCGCACCTCGCCGAAACGGCCACCGACGAGGCCCAGGCCGTCGCCCGCTGGTTCGCCGGACGCCTCGGCGCCGGCAGCGACAAGTCCGGCGCCATCCTCTTCCGCGCCCGGCGCGACATGGACTTCTTCGCCGGGGTCCTCCGCGCGAACGGCGTGAGGGCCCACGTCCTCGGCCTCGGCGGTCTGCTCTCCACCCCGGAGGTCACCGACGTCGTGAGCGTGCTCCGGGTCGTGCACGATCCTTCCGCGGGAAGCGAACTCGTCCGGCTGCTGAGCGGCGCCCGATTCCAGGTCGGGCCGCGCGACCTGCAACACCTCGCGGCCGTCTCGCGGTGGCTCGCCGCCCACGACTGGGCCCAGAAGGCCGTCAGCCGGGAACTCACCGACAAGCTCAGGGCGTCCGTCGCCGACGACGAGGGGGCATCCCTCGTCGACGCCCTCGACTTCGCCGCAGCGGCGCCGCCCGGCCACGGCCAGCTCGCCGGCTTCACCGACCTCGGCCGGGAGCGGCTCCGCGCCGCGGGCAGGCTGCTGGCCTGGCTGCGGTCGCGGGCCGGTCTCCCGTTGCTCGACTTCGTGCGCCTCGTCGAACAGGAGCTCCTTCTCGACGTCGAACTCGTCGCGAACGAGAACAACAGCCTCGGCCTCGCGAACCTCTACGCCTTCCACGACACCGTCTCCGACTTCCTCGCGAGCGACGAGCTCGGCACCGCCGCGAGCTTCCTGCGCTGGCTCGGCAGGGCCGAACTCGCCGACGACATGGGGCCGCGCGCCGAGGTGGCCGAACAGGGCACCGTGCAACTCCTCACCATCCACGGCGCCAAGGGCCTCGAGTGGGACTACGTCGCCATCCCGAACCTCACCGACAAAAGCCTGCCGGCCCCCGCTAGGGAGGTCACCGGCTGGATCCGTTTCGGCGAGCTGCCATACCCCTTCCGCGGCGACCACGCGGAGCTGCCCCAGCTGGACTGGACGGGCCACGACAGCCAGCTGTCCTACGACCTCGCCTTCCAGGCGTACAAGGCGGAGCTCGCCGACCGGCACGACGACGAGGAACGCCGGCTGATCTACGTCGCCACCACCCGGGCCAGGCACGAACTCCTGCTGACCGGTTCGTTCTGGGGAACGGGATCGACCGTGCGCGCCCCGAGCCGGTACCTCGTCGAGCTCGCCGAGGCCGGCCTCATCGAGCCCCTGCCCGGGGAGAGCGCCACCGCCGAGAAACCCGCCCCGGAGGACGGCCTCACGCCGGCCTGGCCCTTCGACCCGCTCGGCACCCGCCGGGCCGTCGTCGAAGCCGCCGCTGCCGGGGTGCGCGGCGCGGCGAATGATCCGGAATCACTGGCGCGGGAGACGCGCTGGTCCCATGTCGTGACCCTCCTGCTCGAGGAACGCGCGCTCCGCCAGGGCGCAGGCGCGGTCGCCCCGCTGCCCGCCCGCATTCCCGCCTCGCGGTTCAAGGACTACGTCGACGACCCCGCAGGGATCGCCGCGCAGGTGCGCCGCCCGATGCCCGAGCGGCCGTACCGGGCCACCCGGCTCGGCACCCTCTTCCATTCCTGGGTCGAACGGCGGGCCGGCGGCCTCCTCGGCGGCGACCGGATCGACGCCGGGCTCTTCGAAGCCGACACCGACACGGATGCCGACGCCTTCGACCTCGACCTCGACCAGAACCAGCCGCTCGAGCAGGCCCAGCTCGAACGACTCCAGGCCACCTTCGAACGGTCGCCCTGGGCCGGCCTCAAGCCGGAGGAGGTCGAGATCGAGATCCACTACGTGCTCGCCGGCCAGGTCTTCATCTGCAAGCTCGACGCGGTGTACCGCACGGAGACCGGCTACCAGGTCGTCGACTGGAAGACCGGCCGGGCGCCGAAGAACGCGGCAGACCTCGAACTCAAGCAGACCCAGCTCGCGCTCTACCGGCTCGCGTACGCGAGCTGGAAGGGCATCGACCCGGACGACGTCGACGCGGTGTTCTATTTCGTCGCCGACGACACCATGGTCGCCCCCGAGCGGCTCTACTCCGAGGCGGACCTCGTGGCGGCGTGGTCCGCCGTGGTGTCCAGCACGTCGGCCCGCGAGTCGTCGCCGGTGCCGGTGTCGGTGTCGGTGCCGTCGCCCACGACGTCGATCGCGCCGGTGGTGTCCGCTTCGTCGGCGAACTCGCCGGTCTCGAAGTCGGACAGCGTGTAGGCATCCGTGTGCATCGCGGCGGCCGGCGCACGCCTGACCGCCGCGTACGGGGTCTCGGCGAGTAGGCTCTCGACCTCTGACACGTTCAGGATCGGGCCGGTCTTGGGGGACAGCGGGTGCGAGGTCGCGTGGTGCACGTTCTCGACCAGCCCGTCGAGCATCGCGACGGCGTCATCGACGATGCCCTGGTTGCGGGTGTCCGTGCCGTGCAGCAGCCAGCGCGCGAGCTCGAGCTCGGCGTAGAGCATCGCCCGCTGCGTGATGCGCGGGTCGTTGCCCTGGCGCGCGCCGCCGTAGGACGCGATCGCCGCTTCGCCGGCCGCCCCGCGCGAGGCGAGCAGCCAGTTCAGGTCCCTGGCCGGATCGCCGACGCTCAGCGCCGCCCAGCCGAGCACGGCCGCCACGGAATTCTCGCCGATCAGGAAGGACTCCGCGGACAGCGAACCGTGGATGACACAGGGCAGGAACTGCCAGAGGGAGTCGTCGTCGGTCGCGAGCTCCCAGCGGCGGAGCAGGGCAGCAGGCAGGTACCCGGTCGCCTCGGTCCGGCCGATCAGCTCGATGACCTCGGTGCGGCAATCCTGGGCACTGCGTTGCGTGAGTCCGGCATCGCTCACAACCGCGGTCGGCAGGCCGTGGATGGCGGCGATGGCCCGGCCGATCGACCCGGAGACGCCCGCGTGGCCGGTGAGGGCATCCGCGTCGAAGGTGTCGCCGGGCAGGAACTCGTAGACGACGGCGCGCGTCCCGCTGAGCGGGGCCTGCCCGACGAACTGCGGAACGTCGAACGGCAGCCGGCTGCGATTGCCGACGGTCAGGGCGCGGAGCGCCACGAGGTCGGCGGACTGCTCGGTCTCCGCGGCCTGGGAGAGCGGCACCCGGATGATCAGGGAGCGTCCGTCGCGGTCCAGGAGCACGGCGGAATCGTACGCCCCGTGCGCGTCGGGCGAGCGCCCGCTGGAGCCGTGGCTGCGGGCCTGGACGACGTCGAGACCGGGCACGGCTGAAGTGGCGAGCGCGGCTAGAGTGAGATGGGATCTGGCCATGCCTACTAGGTTAGGTCGACTTCCCCTCGGTGTGGTCGTTCGCCACGCCTCCACACAACTTCGGCAGTCACGCCAGAGTCCGAAGGGGTCTTCATGCCGTTCACATTCACCGCCAGACTGCCGCTGTCCCGCCATGCCGTCGACAGGGACCACCTCACCCGGGCCGTGCCCGGGCTCTTCGACGAACTCCGGGCGGATGCCGCAACACGCGTCCTCCCGCTCTGGCGCGGTTCCACGCTCCTCGCCGAGGAACCGGGGGACGTTTCCGACGGCACCCACGAACTCGCGGCGCACGATTCCCGCGATGGAACCCGCCGGCCCCGGCTGCGGCTGTTCCCGTCCGCGCTCGTCGCGCAGACCCCGATCGAGCTCTATCTGGGCCGGTCCCTCGCCGATGAGGGTGCGGAACCCGCGGGCACCCGCCTCGTCGCCGCGATCCTCGACGACGCCACGGCCGCGACCCTCGAACCGGACGAGTCCCTCTGGGTGCCGCTCCGCACCGTCGCGAGCGCGCTCTCCGACCGCGACGCCGGCCTCTTCACCGAAGCGCTCGCGCTCGCGAACTGGCACGCCTCGCACGCGCACTGCCCGCGCTGCGGCGCCGCGACCGAGGTCGAGGGCGGTGGCTGGAGCCGCCGGTGCCCCGTCGACGGCAGCCAGGTCTTTCCGCGCACCGATCCCGCCGTGATCGTGCTGATCACCGACGCCGACGATCGCATCCTGCTCGGCTCGAATGCCATGTGGGAGGACAATCGCTTCTCCCTGCTCGCGGGCTTCGTCGAACCGGGGGAGTCGCTCGAGGCCGCCGTCATCCGTGAGATGTTCGAGGAGTCCGGACTCCGGGTCGCCGACCCGGTCTACCTCGGCTCCCAGCCGTGGCCGTTCCCGGCCTCGATCATGTTCGGCTTCACCGCCCGGCTCGCCGACGGCCAGCAGCCCGCCGGCGTCCTGCCGGACGGCGAGGAGATCCTCGACCTGCGCTGGTTCAGCCGCTCCGAACTCGCCGCGGCGGGCGACAGCATCATCCTGCCCGGCCGCTCCTCGATCGCGCGCGCGATCATCGAGCAGTGGTACGGCGGGCCGATCGACTTCGGCCCCGACCTGGTCGCCGGATGGCGATGACCCCCGAGACGCTCCTGTCCGGCCTCGACGACCAGCAGCGCATCGCCGCGGAGGCCCTCGTCGGCCCGGTGTGCATGCTCGCGGGCGCAGGCACGGGCAAGACCCGCGCGATCACCCACCGGATCGCCTACGGGGTGATGACGGGTGCATACGCCCCGAACCGGGTGATGGCGCTCACCTTCACCTCCCGGGCCGCCGCCGAACTCCGCGGCCGGCTGCGCCAGCTCGGCGCCGGCGGCGTCGCGGCACGCACCTTCCACGCCGCGGCGCTCTCCCAGCTCAACTACTTCTGGCCGCACGTGGTCGGCGGCCAGGCGCCGCGCATCCTCGACGGGAAGGGCCGGCTGCTCGGCCACGCGGCCGAGCAACTGAAGCTCCGGCTCGACACTCCGACCCTGCGCGACCTCGCCGCCGAGGTCGAATGGCGGAAGACCACGGGGCTCTCCATCGAGGACTACGCCGCCGGCATCACCGCGCGCAGCCTGCCCGGTCGGCTCGACGCCGACCAGGTCGTCGCGATGCACGAACGCTACGAACGGCTGAAGGACGAGCGCAAGCAGATCGACTTCGAGGACGTCCTGCTGGCGATGGCCGGCATGATCGAGTCCGAGCCCTCTGTCGCCCTGCAGGTGCGTGAGCAATACCGCTTCTTCGTCGTCGACGAATACCAGGACGTGTCGCCGTTGCAACACGACCTGCTCGCCCTCTGGGTCGGGCCCCGCAGGGACCTGTGCGTGGTCGGCGACGCGAGCCAGACCATCTACTCCTTCGCGGGCGCCCGCAGCGACTACCTGCTCGACTTCCCCAAGCGCTGGGAGGACGCGACGGTCGTGCGCCTCGAACAGAACTACCGGTCCACCGCGGCGATCGTCACGACCGCGAACCAGCTGATGCGCGGCCGCACCGGTGCACTCACCCTGCGCGCGCACTCGGAGGACCCTGGCGTCGAACCGAGCGTCCACGAGTACGCGAACGACCTCGCCGAGGCGCGCGGAGTCGCCCAGCAGATCCTCGAACTGATCGAATCCGGAACCCGGCCGGAGAACATCGCGGTGCTCTACCGGGTCAACGTGCAGGCCGCCGCGCTCGAGACCGCGCTCGGCGACCTGTCGATCAGCTACCAGATCCGTGGATCCAAGCGGTTCTTCGACCTCACCGAGGTCAAGCAGGCCGTGATGCAGCTGCGTGCGGCATCCGTTTCGATCGTCGGCGAACCGCTGTTCAAGTCGGCCAGCGACGTGCTGCGCTCGCTCGGCTGGAGCCAGACAGCACCGGAGGCGGCCGGAGCGGTGCGCGACCGCTGGGAATCGCTCAACGCGCTGATGGGACTCGTCGACCAGGCGCCGCCGGGAACGACGTTCCGGCAGTTCACCGACGAGCTGATGGAACGGCAGGCCGGCCAGCACGAACCGACCGTCTCTGCGGTGACCCTCGCGACGCTGCACTCGGCCAAGGGCCTCGAATGGGACGCCGTCTTCGTGGTGGGGCTGTCAGAGGGGCTCGTTCCGATCAGCTACGCGGGCACCTTCGAGCAGATCGACGAGGAACGCCGGCTGCTCTACGTCGGCATCACCCGGGCACGCCGGCGCCTCGCACTGAGCTGGTCCGCGTCCGGGCACCAGCAACGGGCGCCCCGGGAACGATCGCGGTTCCTGACAGAGCTCGGCATGCGCAACGCTCGTGCGGCCGGTGCCCGCGGCGCGTGATCCTGCCGTTCGAGGCGTCGATCGAGAGCGAGACGCCCGCGAGCTCCGACCGGCCGGACAGCACCCGGTCCTGGACGATCCCCGCAACCCGGACGGCGACCTCGAGCCCGCGACGCGGTGACTCTGTCGGCGCGGGCCGGTGGGCCAGTTGGCTCGCCATCGCCGGCCAGGCCGGGTCGGCGTCGACCCTGGCCTGCTCGAGGCAGAACAGGCACGGGCCCCGTCCCGGCTCCACGAGCGGGCCGATCCGCACCTCGCGATCGCCGAACACGACGGGCAGGTGCGGCACGTCCCGGTTCAGCCAGCGCCGGTAGCGCGCCGGCTCGATCGCGAACCGGCCGATGATGACCGCGAGGTCCGTTGTCGCGGGCTCCGCCGCATCCGCTTCTGTCGCGCCCGCCGCGCCGGAACGGATGCCTGTGCCGATGCGGTGTTCGTCGGCGCCCTGTCGGCTGCCGTCGACCCTGGCGTCGAGGTCGATATCGTGGTCGAGGTCGGCGTCGAGGTCGTGGGCGTCGAGCCCGAGGTCGTCGAGGAAGGCACGGAGCCGCGCGGCCGTCGTGCCGCGCCCGTCGACCGACACCCAGTGCCGGCGCGGCGGCGGTTCCGGCCCGCGGTCGTCGAGCAGGACCGGGCGGAGCTCGTCGAGCAGGTCGAGCACGGATTCCGGAGTCGCGCCGCCCGTGCGGCCGAGCATGACGGCCCCGGTGCGGGGCACCCCGGACCTGAGAGCATCGATGACGCGTTCGAGGCCGGGGCCGGGCACACGCACCCGGAGTACCGGGTGATCGACGCCGAGCTGGATGGTGTCCGGCGAGCGCCAGACGAGCGGATATCGGGGGTCGAGTCGAAGAGTCATGCGCCGATCCTGCCGGATTCCCATCGCGCGCGAGCGATTCATCCACAGGCCCGGCAGGCTCCCAGCCTCGGCCCGGGCATTCGCCCTAGGCTCGTGTCCATGAATGCCAGACGAGCACTCGTGACCGGGGCGACCGGTTACATCGGCGGACGGTTGGTTCCGCTCCTCCTCGACGCCGGATTCGAGGTGACCGTGCTGGTGCGCTCGCCGCAGAAGCTCACCGACGTCCCCTGGCGGGACCGGGTGGAGATCCGGGTCGGCGACCTCTCCGACGCCGACGCCGTGGACGCGGCGTGCGCCGGGATCGACGTCGTCTACTACCTCGTGCACGCGATGGGCAGTTCGGGTGACTTCGAGCAGGCCGAGGCACGGGCAGCCCGGACGCTGGCGTCTGCCGCATCTGCGGCCGGCGTGTCCCGGATCGTCTACCTCGGCGGGCTGCACCCGGACACCGAGACCCTCTCCCGGCACCTGCGCTCCCGGGCCGAGGTCGGGCGGATCCTGCTCGCCTCCGGCGTGCCGACCGCCGCCCTGCAGGCCGGCGTCGTGATCGGGAGCGGGTCGACGTCCTTCGAGATGATCCGGCACCTGACCGATGTGCTCCCGTACATGCCCGCACCGAAGTGGGTGCGGAACAAGATCCAGCCGATCGCCGTGCGCGACGTGCTGTACTACCTCGTCGCGGCGGCGGACCTGCCAGACTCCGTCAACCGCACCTTCGACATCGGCGGACCCGATGTGCTCCGCTACGGGCAGATGATGAACGGCTACGCCCTCGAGGCCGGCCTCCGCCAGCGCCCGATCGCCTCATTGCCGGTGCTGACCCCGTGGCTCGCCTCGCAGTGGGTCAACCTCGTCACCCCGATCCCGCGCAACCTCGCCGTGCCGATCATCGCCTCCCTCCAGAACGACTGCGTGATGGGCGAGCACGACATCGACGGCTACATCCCCGTGCCCGACGGCGGCCTGACCGGCTATCGCACGGCCGTGCGGCTCGCACTCGGGCGGATGCGCGACGGCGACGTCGAGACCAGCTGGCGGAACGCCTCGATCGAGGGGGCGAGCAGCAACCCGCTGCCGAGCGACCCGGAGTGGGCGGGGCACCTCGTCTACACCGACCTTCGCACGAAGCACACCCCCGCTGCGCCCGCCGAACTCTGGCGCATCATCGAGGGCATCGGCGGCGACAACGGCTGGTACTCCTTCCCGCTCGCCTGGGCCGTGCGCGGCTGGGCGGACAAGCTCGTCGGCGGCGTCGGGCTCCGCCGCGGCCGGCGCGACGCGGAACGACTGCACACCGGAGACGTGCTCGACTTCTGGCGGGTGGAGAGCCTCGAGCACGGCCGCTTCCTCCGGCTCCGGGCCGAGATGCGGGTGCCGGGGCTGGCCTGGCTCGAGATGACCGCCGAACCGGCCGCCGACGGCGGCTCCGTCTACCGGCAGCGCGCCGTGTTCTTCCCACGCGGCCTCGGCGGCCGACTCTACTGGTTCTCGATCCTGCCGTTCCACGGGATCATCTTCAGCGGCATGGCCAACCGCATCACGGCCACCGCCGAAGCGACGTCTGCGCCCCAGCCCGCTCGCTAGAGTGGGGGCATGCGCCGATTGGCTCGATCCCTGTTCGTCACCATCCTGGGCGCGTTCGCCCTTCTCACCCTGTCCGTCCCCGCGGCGGCCGTCGCGGCCGCGCCCCTCGGCTCGCCGGCGCTGCCCGCGCTCTCCGTGCCCGGAGGCGTCGACGACTTCAGCTTCGATTCGATGCACTCCGACTTCGTGCTCAGCCGCTCAGCGGACGGGCACTCCGCGTTGACGACGACGGAGACCATCGTCGCCCGGTTCCCGGATATCGATCAGAACCACGGCATCCGCCGGTCGATCCCAACCCACTACGACGGGCATCCCACCGGAGTCGACCTGGTCAGCGTCACAGACGAGAACGGCGCACCGCGGCCGAGCGACACGAGCGAGAGCGACGCAGGCGACTTCTTCATCGTGACGAGCGCGGCGGACGGCTACGTGCACGGCGCGCAGACCTACGTGATCACCTACACGCAGCGGGACGTGACCCTGGTCCCGACGGACGCCCAGGACGAGGAATTCTACTGGGAGGTCAACGGCACCGGCTGGGCACAACCCTTCGGCTCCGTCTCCGCAACGCTCACGGTCGACCCCGCGCTCACCGACCGGCTGACCGGCCAGGCCCGATGCCTGCAGGGATCGGCGACGTCCTCGGCCGACTGCTCCGAGATCAGCACCGATTCGAGCTCGGCGGCGACGACCGGAACCCGGATCACCGCGAGCAGCGGCAGCCTCGCCGCCCATGAGGGGCTCACCCTGGTCGTCGGCTTCACTCCGGGCACCTTCGTGCCGAGGGACAACTCGTTCTTCGCGAGCCCGTTCCCCGCCATCGGCCTCGCCGGTGCCGTGCTCGCGCTCGTCTGCGCCGCCCTCGCGATCGCCCTGCGGGCGACCCGCTGGCGCAACGCCGCCGGCCGGCCGACGATCATCGCCGAATACCTGCCGCCGAAGGGCGTCAACCTGCTCCAGGCCGGCGAGGTCACCCGCACGAGTACCAAGGCCATGACCGCCCAGTTCCTGCAGTTCGCCGTGCGCGGCAATGTACGAGTGCTCGAAGGCTCCGGGCCCAAGCACTACCTGCTCGAACTGCGCAACACCGGGGGCGTCGACAAGGCGGAGCTCTCCGTGCTCGGCCACCTCTTCCCCGGACTGAAACCCGGTACCCAGCGCGACCTCAAACAGAAGAGCACCAGCCTCACCACAGCCGTGCAGGGCGAACTGCGGGCGACCCGCCGGGCGGCGATCCCCGCCGGGTTCCGAGAGAACAAGGGCGGGCCCCTGCGTTCCGCGCTGCTCGGCCTCTCCGTTCTCGGCGGACTCGTCGCCGTCCTCGGCGGCGTCGTCGGTCTCGCCCTCGAGATCGGCGGGGCGTGGCCGTTCCTGGTCCTCCTCGCCGGGCTGCTCGGCGCGATCACGACCGTGTCACTCGCGTCGAGCATCCGCCCGCTCACCGCGGCAGGGGCGGAACTGCGCGACTACCTCGAAGGAGTCAGGTTGTACATCGGAGTCGCCGAAACCGACAGGTTGCGGGTGCTGCAGAGCCCCCAGGGCGCCCTGCGCTCTCCGTACCGCCCGGAGCCGGGGAGCCCGGAAACGATGGTCGACCCCGGCCAGCCGGTGCAGGTGCTCAAGCTCTACGAGCGTCTGCTGCCGTTCGCCGTGCTGTTCGGGCAGGAGAAGGACTGGTCGGCCGTGCTCGGCCAGTACTACGCGGAGAGCGGGTCCCAGCCGGACTGGTACTACGGCACCGGTGCGTTCAACGCCGGATTCTTCGCGGCGAGCCTGAGCGGCTTCGCGAGCTCGACGACGGCGGCGTGGTCGGGCACCGCGTCGAGCTCCTCGAGTTCCGGTTTCGGCGGTGGCGGGTCCGTCGGTGGCGGAGGCGGCGGC
>NZ_JASJVI010000079.1:0-19012 GCF_035019865.1 Cryobacterium sp. 10I5 | reverse complement strand
GGGCCCCGACCGGGCCCCGCTCCCCACCCGTGCATTTCACCCACAAGAAACCGCGCTTCGGCGCACAAGATTAGGAGACATTCGTGTCTGTAAAGATCGGTATTAATGGCTTTGGCCGCATTGGCCGCAATTATCTTCGCGCCGCCCTGGCGCAGGGCAGCGACATCGAGATCGTCGCCGTCAACGACCTCACCGACACGAAGACGCTGGCTCACCTTCTTAAATATGACTCCATCACCGGCCGTCTGAACGCCACCGTTTCCGTCGAGGGCGACTCCATCCTCGTCAACGGCAAGCCGATTAAGGTTCTCGCCGAGCGCGACCCGGCCAACCTCCCCTGGGGAGCCCTCGGCGTCGACATCGTCATCGAGTCCACCGGTCGCTTCACCAAGGCAGAGGATGCGCGCAAGCACATCACCGCCGGCGCCAAGAAGGTCATCGTCTCCGCTCCCGCCTCAGGCGACGCAGCCACGATCGTCATGGGCGTCAACGAGCAGGACTACGACCCGGCCAAGTTCGACATCATCTCCAACGCGTCCTGCACCACGAACTGCCTCGCGCCGCTGGCCAAGGTCTTCAACGACAACTTCGGCATCAAGTCCGGCCTCATGACGACGATCCACGCGTACACCGCGGACCAGAACCTCCAGGACGGCCCGCACTCCGACCTGCGTCGCGCCCGCGCCGCCGCCATCAACATCATCCCGACCTCGACCGGTGCGGCCAAGGCCCTCGGCATCGTCCTCCCCGAGCTCAAGGGCAAGCTTGACGGCTTCGCGCTGCGCGTTCCGGTTCCCACCGGTTCCATCACCGACCTCACCGTCATCGCCGAGCGCCCCGTCACGATCGAAGCGATCAAGGCTGCCTACAAGGCCGCTGCGGAGTCCGGTCCCCTCAAGGGCATCCTGATGTACACCGAAGACGAGATCGTCTCCAGCGACATCGTCACCGACCCGCACTCCTCGATCTTCGATGCCGGCCTGCTGCGCGTCATCGGCGACCAGGTCAAGCTGTCGTCCTGGTATGACAACGAGTGGGGCTACTCCAACCGCATGGTTGACCTCACCGCGCTCGTCGCCAAGAGCCTGTAACCGGGGCCCGCAGTGACGCTTCGTACAATCGAATCGCTGGGGCTGCTCACCGGAAAGCGCGTCATCGTCCGCTGTGATCTGAATGTGCCGTTGAAAGACGGCGAGATCACGGACGATGGTCGCGTTCGCGCGTCCCTCCCGACCATCAAGGCACTGCTCGAACAGGGCGCCCGCGTGGTCATCGTCTCGCACCTCGGACGACCGAAGGGTGCGCCGGAAGACAAGTACAGCCTGGCGCCCGTCGCGGTCCGTCTGGCGCAGCTGCTCGGCCACGACGTCGCCTTCGCCGGCGACACCGTGGGTGACGCCGCCAAGGCCGCTGTCGCGGCCCTCAAGAATGGCGACGTCGTCGTGCTCGAAAACCTCCGGTTCAACCCGGGGGAGACGAGCAAGGTCGACGCAGAGCGCGTTGCCTTCGCAACCGAGCTCGCCGCCCTCGGCGACGTCCTCGTTTCCGACGGTTTCGGCGTTGTCCACCGCAAGCAGGCAAGCGTGTACGACCTGGCAGCAATCCTGCCGAGCGCTGCCGGCCTGCTGATCGCCGCCGAACTCGACGTGCTCGACCGCCTCACCGAGAAGCCGGAGGCGCCGTACACGGTCGTCCTCGGCGGCTCGAAGGTCTCGGACAAGCTCGGCGTGATCGGTCACCTGCTGCCGCGAGTCAACTCGCTGCTCATCGGTGGCGGAATGCTCTTCACGTTCCTTGCAGCCCAGGGCCACAAGGTGGGCGCAAGCCTGCTCGAGGCCGACCAGATCGAAACCGTCCGCGGTTACCTGGTCGAGGCTGAGCGCCTGGGCGTGAAGATCGTCCTGCCGACGGATGTCGTCGTCGCCTCGAAGTTCGGGGCAGACGCCGAGCACGTGATCACCGCTGCTGACTCGATCGAGGACACCGCATTCGGTGCCACCGGTCTGGGCCTCGACATCGGACCGGACACGGCAGCGGCATTCGCCGCGATCATCCGCTCCTCGAAGACGGTGTTCTGGAACGGCCCGATGGGCGTGTTCGAGCTCGCACCGTTCGCAGAGGGCACCCGTGTGGTGGCCGCAGCGCTCACAGAGGTTGACGGCCTGAGCGTCGTCGGAGGTGGCGATTCCGCCGCCGCCGTGCGCACGCTCGGCTTCACGGACGACCAGTTCGGTCACATTTCTACCGGTGGCGGCGCGAGCCTCGAGTTCCTCGAAGGCAAGCGTCTCCCAGGACTGGAGGTCCTCGGATGGCAGTAAACACTCAGCGCACCCCGCTGATTGCAGGCAATTGGAAGATGAACCTGGACCACCTCCAGGCCATCGCGTTCGTGCAGAAGCTGGCCTGGAACCTCAAGGACGCCAAGCACGACTTCGCGTCCGTCGAGGTTGCGGTGTTCCCGCCGTTCACCGACCTTCGCTCCGTGCAGACGCTCGTGTCGGCCGACAAGCTGCCCGTCGTCTTCGGCGCACAGGATGTCTCCGCTCACGATTCCGGCGCCTTCACGGGTGAGATCTCCGGTGCGTTCCTCGCCCAGCTCGAGTGCACCTACGTGCTCATCGGGCATTCAGAGCGTCGTACGCTGCACGGCGAGAATGACGAGGAGGTGGCCGCCAAGGTCACCGCCGCCGTCAAGCACGGCCTCGTTCCGATCATCTGCGTCGGCGAGACCGCCGCGGACCTGGAACTGCATGGTCCGAGCGCCGTTCCCGTCGCCCAGCTGCGCACCGCACTGTCCGGCATCGACAGTGCCGCGGACATCGTGGTCGCATACGAGCCCGTGTGGGCCATCGGCTCCGGCCAGGCGGCGACGCCTGAGCAGGCTGAACAGGTCGCGGCCCAGCTGCGTCTCGTCCTCAGCGAAACCCTCGGACAGGATGTGGCCGACAAGACGCGCATCCTCTACGGCGGTTCCGTGAAGGGCGTCAACATCGCGGGCTACATGCGCGAGCCCAACGTCGACGGAGCACTCGTCGGCGGAGCAAGCCTGGACATCGACGAGTTCTCCAGCATCGTCCGATTCCAGAAGCACGTGGGCGTCTAGCCCGAAGTTCCACCTGATATCACCGCTCCAGCCCGCCACCCCGCCAGGGGAGGCGGGCTGGTTCGTCAGTCAGGCTATGATGATCACTGATCCCGGTGGAGAAACTCCACCACTCTGAAAGGTTTCGCGTGCAGATTCTCCAGGTCGTGTTGCAGGTTGTCCTCGGACTGACGAGCCTCCTGCTCACCATGCTCATCCTCCTGCACAAGGGCCGCGGTGGTGGCCTCTCCGACATGTTCGGTGGTGGCGTCACGTCGAACCTCGGCGCCTCGGGCGTCGCGGAGCGAAACCTCAATCGCATCACCGTCATCCTTGCCGTCCTCTGGATCGCGTGCATCGTCGTCCTGGGCCTCATCACCAAGTTCGACACGGCACTGTAACTCCCTCACCCTTTCGCTTTTTCCCACAACCGTGGCCGTGCGGCCGCAAGCACAATCGCCTTTCATGGAGGAACACAATGGCATCTGGTGGTAGCGCAATTCGTGGATCCAGGGTCGGAGCCGGCCCCATGGGGGAGCAGGACCGCGGTTTCCAGGCTGACCGGATCCGAGTCTCCTACTGGGACGCACTCGGCAACGAGACGGTCCGCTTCTTCGCGGCGAACCTGCCGGACGAGGAAATCCCCGAGACGATCGACTGCCCGTCTTCCGGGCTGCCCGCGGGCCGCGACAAGGAGAACCCGCCGTCCGTCGTCAAGCTCGAGCCGTACAAGACGCACCTCGCCTATGTGAAGGAGCGCCGCACGGAAGAGGAAGCCGACTCGCTTCTCGAGGAAGCACTGCTGCAGTTGCGCATTCGACGCGGCAAGCTCTCCGCCACCAACTAGCTCTGGTCCATTCGTCCACCGGACACGAAAAAGCCCCGACCTCGGTCGGGGCTTTTTCGTGTGCGAACGGTGTCAGAACGAGGACGCGGTCAGGTTCTCCGGGACCTCGGCGGCCGCTTCCCGGTCCACGAAGAAGTTCGTGTACCTGCGGCCCTTGATTCCCGCAACCGGCACCTCGTCCCTGCTGGCCCCGGCGAGGGCGAGCCCGAGGGCGGATGCCTTGTCCGGTCCCGCGAGGACCAGCCAGATGCAGCGAGAGGAGTTCAGGGCGGGACGGCTCAGGGTGAGCCGTTCGGCCGGGGGCTTGGGCGAGTTGAGCACCGTCAGCACGCTCGCGGTGTCCTCGCGGATGCCAGGCAGGTGCGGGAACAGCGAGGCGATGTGCCCGTCCGGGCCGACGCCGAGGAAGGTGATGTCGAAGCGCGGCAGCACGGTGCCGTCGTTCGACGCCGCCTCGAGTTCCTCCGCGTATGCTGCGGCTGCTGCGTCCAGGTCGAGCGGTCCGTCGGAGGACGCGAACGGGTGGATGTTCTCTGCGGGGATGTCGAGGTCGTCGAGGAGCGCGGTCCGGGCCTGGAGCTCATTGCGTTCCGGGTCGGAGTACGGCAACCAGCGTTCGTCACCCCACCAGATGTTCACGTGCTGCCAGTCGACGGTGTCCCTGGCCGCGGAGGCGTTGACCGCTTCGAGCACCTCGGTCGCGACGCTTCCGCCGGTGAGGACGACATGGATGTCGCCCTCCTCATGCAGGAGGTCGACCGCGGTCGTGATGAATCGTGCAGCGACCGAGGCGGCGAGGGCCGCCCGGTCGGCATGCACTAGTACGCGTCGTTCGTGGGTCACGGTCGTCCTCCGGTTTTTTCGGCAACCGCGTCCAGATTCGGCAGTCCGCGGGTGATCACTTCACCATACAACTCGTCGGGGTCGAGCCGACGGAGCTCGTCGCTGAGGCAGTCCCGAAGGCTGCGGCGTTTGAGGGTGAGGTCCTGCACGGGCTGGCCTGGCTGGGTGAGGGTTGCGATGCCCGGCAGCTCCCGTTCGAGTGAGATGACACCGGATGCCCGGGTGAAGTGCACCCCGTGGATTCCGCTCGCCTTGGCTCCTCCGGTGAACTCGCAGTCGACGTTCACGGCGAGCTGGAGCTGCAGCCAGGCGGCGAGGAGCGTCGTCGAGGGGGAGTCGGCCGCGCCGGAGACCTGCACGGCCGTGACGGCCTCGTAGGGCGGCTGGTCGAGGACGGCGGCGAGCTGGGCCCGCCAGAGCGTCAGCCGGGTCCAGGCGAAGTCAGTGTCGCCGGGGCGGTAGGAGGAGCACAGCCGGTGCAGGGCGGCCTGCGGGTCCGGCTGAGCGGACGAGTCCGTGATCCGTCGGTACGCGAGGCGCCCGAGCGGAGAGTCCGCCGGGATCACAGGGGCGACTCCCGGCCACCACGTGACGACCGGGGCGTCGGGCAGCAGGAGGCCCGTGACGAGGCTCTCGGGGTCGCTCGCGGCGTCGCCGTACGCGCGCAGCACGATGACTTCGCTCGCTCCGGCGTCTCCGCCGACGCGGATCTCCGCGTCAACCTTGGCGTCCACGGGGGTCTTCGAGGCGGTTTCCTCCTGGGTGGAGACCACGATGACGCGCATCGGATGCTCACGGGACGCGTCGTTGGCGGCCTCGATGGCCTCCTCCTCGCGTCCCATGGTCGACGCGATGATGAGGGTCAGCACCCGGCCGAGGGCCACGGCGCCGCCCTCTTCACGGATGCGCACGAGAGCCTTCGAAATCTTCGAGGTGTTCGTGTCTGGCAGATCGACGATCATGGGCGCCTCCATTGACGGCCGTCCCTGGCCAATAGTTCGTCCGCGGACGAGGGTCCCCAGGTTCCGGGGCGGTACTGTTCCGGCTGGCCCTGTTCTGACCAGAACTTTTCGACCGGATCGAGGATCTTCCACGAGAGTTCGACCTCTTCGTGGCGGGGGAACAGTGGGGGGTCTCCGAGGAGCACGTCGAGGATCAAACGTTCGTACGCCTCCGGGCTTGCCTCGGTGAAGGCGTGACCGTAACCGAAGTCCATCGTGACGTCGCGCACCTGCATGCCGACGCCGGGAACCTTGGAGCCGAAGCGGATCGTGACACCCTCGTCGGGCTGCACCCGGATCACGAGGGCGTTCGCCCCGAGGGCGGCCGTGTTCTCTTTCGCGAACAGGTGCTGCGGGGCGCGCTTGAACACGACGGCGATCTCGGTCACCCTGCGGCCGAGGCGCTTGCCCGCCCGCAGGTAGAACGGCACGCCGGACCAGCGGCGCGTCTCGATGGTGAGGCGCAGCGCAGCGTAGGTTTCGGTCAGCGACTCCGGGTCCATGCCGTCTTCCTCGAGGAAGCCGAGAACCTTCTCACCACCCTGCCAGCCGCCGGCGTACTGGCCGCGGGCGGTCCCGGTCGCGAGGTTGTCCGGGAGCCGAACGGAGGCGAGGACCTTCTCCTTCTCGGTGCGCAGGTCCGCCGCGTCGAAGGAGATGGGCTCCTCCATGGCCGTGAGGGCGAGGAGCTGCAGGAGGTGATTCTGGATCACGTCCCTGGCGGCGCCGATTCCGTCGTAGTAGCCCGCGCGTCCTCCGACGCCGATGTCCTCGGCCATCGTGATCTGCACGTGGTCGACGTTGTTCGAATTCCAGATCGGTTCGTAGAGCTGGTTCGCAAAGCGCAACGCCAGAATGTTCTGGACCGTCTCCTTGCCCAGGTAGTGGTCGATCCGGAACACGGAATCCGGCGGGAAGACGGATTCGACGACGTCGTTGAGCTCACGGGCGGTCTTGAGATCGCTGCCGAAGGGCTTCTCGATCACGACACGACGCCACTGGCCGTCCTTCTGCTCGGCGAGGCCGGACCGACGCAACTGGCCGACGACCTGCGGGAACGCCTTCGGCGGGATCGACAGGTAGAACGCGTGGTTGCCCATCGTGCCGCGCTCGCGGTCGAGTTCGGCGATGGTGTCCTTCAGCCGTTCGAAGGAGTCGTCGTCGTCGAAGGTGCCCTGCACGAAGCGGATGCCCTCCGAGAGCTGGGCCCAGACATCCTCGTTGAACTCGGTGCGGGCATACTGTTTGACCGAGTCATGGACGACCTGCGAGAAGTCCTCGTCGTCCCAGTCGCGCCTGGCGAAGCCGACGAGGGCGAAGCCCGGCGGAAGGAGTCCGCGGTTGGCGAGGTCATAGACCGCGGGCATGAGTTTCTTCCGGGACAGGTCGCCGGTTACGCCGAAGATCACGAGGCTCGAGGGCCCCGCGATGCGATTCAGACGGTAATCGGAGGACGACCGCAGCGGATTGAACTCCGGGGTGATTTCCACCGGGGACATGCAACTCCTTTTCAGTGGCGTTGAGGCCCGCCGAAGCGAACCCCGCAACAGGGGACGACTTCTACTTCAGGGCGCCGAACAGTGCGGCGATGTTCGCCGCGGGGTCGGTGAGGGTGAGGGTGAGCACCGGACGGCCGTGCTCGGCGAGAACACTCGCGTCGCCGCTGGCCTGTGCCTGGATCAGTTCGCCGAAGGTGAACGGACGGTCAGGAATCGAGAGGTCCTCGTGTGCGGTCGCGAGGATCTGCAGGAACACACCGGTCGGCTGGCCGCCCTTGTGGAGCTGGCCGGTCGAGTGCAGGAACCGGGGGCCCCAGCCGAAGGTGACCGGCCGCTTCGCGAGTTTCGCGAGCAGGTCACGGACCTCGGCGAGTTGTGGGAGCTCGAGGCGGTTCACGTAGGCCTGGACGGAGACGTACCCGTCGGGGCCGAGCTCCTCGAGGAGCGCGTCGATCGCCGAGGCCAGGTCACTGGCCGCGCCGATGACGTGTGCGGTGCCGCGCACCTCGATGCCGTCGGAGATGAATGCCGCGGGCGCCGGTTCAGGTCGACCGTCGAGAAGTGCGCGGGTGGCGACCTTGGCGGCCTCTACGTCTGGCTGGTCGAAGGGGTTGATCCCGAGTAGGCGGCCAGCGACCACGGTGGCGTATTCCCAGACCAGGAACTGTGCACCGAGGGTGCCGCTCACGCGGATCTCGTCGGTGCCGTCCGCGGGGAAGATCGTCGTGCCGGCATCGTCGACGAGGCGGAGGACCTGCACGTCCGGGAGGTTCCGGGTGAGTTCGGTCGCGCCGGCCTCGAGGACCACCGGGAGGATACCGGTGCCGCTCTTGCCGGTCGACTCCGCGATGAGCTGTTCCGCCCAGTCGGGGAACCCGACGATGTGGGTGCCGTCTGCGACGAGCGCGAGCTTGTCGCGCCGTGGCTCTGTGGCAGCGATCGCGGCGCCGAGGATGAGTCCGGGGTTCTCCGGGCTGTCGACGGCGAGGGCGAGCGAGACGGCCTCGGCCTCGTCGAGCAGCTCACCGATGTCAACCCCGGCGAGCCCGGACGGGACGAGACCGAACGCAGTGAGAACGGAGAAACGTCCACCGACGGTCGGGTCCGCGTTGAAGACGCGATAGCCGGCCGCGCGAGCGGAGGTGTCGAGCGGCGACCCGGGATCGGTCACGACGATGATGCGGCCGACGGGGTCGATGCCTGCTTCCCGGAAGGCGCGTTCGAACACCCGACGCTGGCTGTCGGTCTCCGCGGTCGACCCGGACTTCGAGGAGACGACGAGCGCCGTCTCCGCGAGGTGGTCGCCGAGGGCCGCGAGGACCTGGCCGGGGTCGGTCGAGTCCAGGACGGTGAGCGCTACGCCGGCCGTGCGGGTGATGACCTCCGGTGCGAGTGAGGAACCGCCCATGCCTGCGAGCGCGATCCGGGCGACACCGGCCGAGGCCAGGGTCGCCCGGAGGGCGAGGATCTCGGCGACGAGCGGGCGTGAAACGGCAACGGACTCGGTCCAACCGAGACGCTTGGCCGCCTCGGATTCGGCCTCAGGGCCCCACAGTGCGGGGTCGAGGGCCGTTATTCCCGAGGCGACCAGGTCGGACACCAGGGTGGGAACGGCGCGGCGTGCCGCGTCGGCCGCCGCCCCGGTCACCGCGATGCGGAAACTCACAGTGCCGACGGGGCTTCCGTGTTGCTCTTGGCTGCGTCCAGGGCAACCGTCACGGTGTCGAGGAGTTCGTTCCAGGAGATGATGAACTTCGCGACGCCTTCGGCTTCGAGGACCTGGGTGACGTCGACGTAGGAGACGCCTTCGTTGGCCAGGGCGTCGAGAACAGCGTTCGCCTCGTCGTACGCGCCCGTGATCGAGTCCGCCGGGATGACCCCGTGGTCGAACGTCGCGTCGAGGGTTTTTTCGGGCATGGTGTTGACGACCTCGGGGGCGACGAGGTTCGTCACGTAGAGGGTGTCGGGCAGAGCGGCGTCCTTGACGCCGGTGGACGCCCAGAGCGGACGCTGCTTGTTGGCGCCGGCGGCGAGGAGGCCGAGGGCGCGCTCGGTGGAGAACGCCTGCTGGAAGACCTCGTAGGCGAGCTGCGCGTTCGCGACGCCGGCCTTGCTCTTGAGGGCGATCGCGGTCTCGGTGCCGATGGCCTCGAGGCGCTGGTTGATCTCGGTGTCCACGCGGGAGACGAAGAACGACGCGACGGAGTGGATCGTGCTGAGGTCGATGCCGGCGGCCTTGGCCTTCTCGAGGCCGGACAGGTACGCGTTGATGACCTCGCGGTGGCGCTGCAGGCTGAAGATCAGGGTGACGTTGACGCTGATGCCGAGGGCGATCGTCGCGGTGATGGCCTCGAGGCCTTCGATGGTCGCGGGGATCTTGATCATGGCGTTGGGGCGGTTGACCTTGGCCCACAGCTCCTGGGCCTGGGCGACGGTTCCTGCGGCGTCGTGGGCGAGGCCGGGTTCGACCTCGATGGAGACGCGGCCGTCGACGCCGTTGGTGCGGTCGTAGACGGGACGGAAGATGTCGCTCGCTGCGGTGACGTCGTCGGTCGTGATCTCGAACACGGCCTCCTGCACGGTCGCGCCGGACGCGGCGAGGGCGGCGACCTGCTCGACGTAGGCTTCGCCCTTGCTGAGCGCGCCGGCGAAGATGGTCGGGTTCGTCGTGACGCCGACGATGTTCTTCGTGTCGATGAGGTCCTGCAGCCCGCCGGAGGCGATGCGCTGGCGGGAGAGGTCGTCAAGCCAGATGCTGACGCCGGCGGCGGAGAGCTCGGCTGTGGGGGTGGTATCGGTCATGGGGGCAATCTCCTTGTGATACGTGGGGTGTGACGTGTGCGGGAGTCGGGCGGGGGGCGGGCGCGCGCGGGGCCGGCGGGGAGCTCAGCGTTGCCGCAGGCTCCCCGCCCGGCGGGGAGCTCAGTGAGCGGCGAGCGAG
Source organism: Cryobacterium sp. 10I5 (assembly GCF_035019865.1). Lineage (NCBI taxonomy): Bacteria > Bacillati > Actinomycetota > Actinomycetes > Micrococcales > Microbacteriaceae > Cryobacterium > Cryobacterium sp. 10I5. Next base: position 8,799 of record NZ_JASJVI010000079.1, on the reverse strand, counting down.
TCCTTCGCGGCGGCGACGACGGCCTCGGTGGTGATTCCGAATTCACGGAACAGCGTCTTGTAGTCTGCGGAGGCGCCGAAGTGCTCGATCGAGATGCTGCGGCCGCGGTCGCCGACGTAGCGATCCCACGTCAGCGCGATGCCGGCCTCGACGGACACGCGGGCGGTGATGCCCGCGGGCAACACGGATTCGCGGTATTCCGCCGTCTGCTCCCGGAACCACTCGAGGCTCGGGGCGGACACGACGCGGGCGTTGATGCCATCCGCCTTGAGCGCCGCACGGGCGTCGACGGCGAGCTGGACCTCGGAACCCGTGGCGATCAGGATCACGTCCGGGGTACCGTTCGGCGCTTCGGCGAGGATGTACGCGCCCTTGGCGACGTTCCGGGCCGAGGCGAAGACCTCGCCGCTCGCGTCGCCGTCGCCGCGCTCGAACACGGGAATGTTCTGGCGGGTGAGGACGATGCCCGCCGGGCCTTCGCGGCGCTCGAGGATCGTCTTCCACGCCCAGGAGACCTCGTTCGCGTCGCCGGGGCGCACGACGTCGAGTCCGGGGATGGCGCGGAGCGTCGCGAGCTGCTCGACCGGCTGGTGCGTCGGGCCGTCCTCGCCGAGGGCGACGGAGTCGTGGGTCCAGACGAAGATCGACGGCGCCTTCATCAGCGCGGCGAGGCGAACGGCCGGGCGCATGTAGTCGCTGAAGATCAGGAAGGTGCCGCCGAACGGGCGGGTGTTGCCGTGCAGCACGATGCCGTTCAGGATCGCGGCCATCGCGTGCTCGCGGATCCCGAAGTGCAGGACGCGGCCGTACGGGGTGCCGGTCCACTCGTGGGTCGAGTGCTCGGCGGGGATGAAGGAGCGCGCACCGCCGATGGTGGTGTTGTTCGACTCGGCGAGGTCGGCGGAACCGCCCCAGAGCTCGGGGATGACGGCGCCGAGCGCGGTGAGGACCTTGCCGGAAGCGGCGCGGGTGGAGACCTCGGTGCCGGCCTCGAAGACGGGCAGCGCGGCATCCACGCCCTCGGGCAGGTCGCCGGCCAGGATCCGGTCGAGGAGGACCTTGCGGTCGGGGTTGGCGGCGGCCCAGGCGTCGAACTGCACCGTCCACCTGGCGTGCTCGTCCGCGCCGCGGGTGAGTGCCTCGCGGGTGTGCTCGATCACGTCGGGGGCGACGAAGAAGCTCTCGGCCGGGTCGAAGCCGAGGACCTCTTTCACGGCGGCGAGTTCGGCGGCGCCGAGCGCCGAGCCGTGGATCTTGCCGGTGTTCTGCTTCTTCGGGCTCGGCCAGCCGATGATCGTCTTCAGGATGATCAGCGAGGGCTTGTCCGTGACGGCCTTGGCCGCCTCGATCGCGTCATTGAGCGCGTGGAGGTCTTCGACGTATTCGCCGGTCTTCTTCCAGTCGACGGTCTGCACATGCCAGTGGTAGGCCTCGTACCGGGCGGCGACGTCTTCGGTGAAGGCGATGTTGGTGTCGTCTTCGATCGAGATCTGGTTGGAGTCGTAGATGGCGATCAGGTTGCCGAGCTGCTGGTGGCCGGCGAGCGAGGATGCCTCGCTCGTGATGCCCTCCTGCATGTCGCCGTCGCCGGCGATGACGTAGACGAAGTGGTCGAACGGGCTCTCGCCCGTGGTGGTCTCCGGGTCGAACAGTCCGCGTTCGAAACGGGACGCGTATGCGAAGCCGACGGCGGATGCGAGACCCTGGCCGAGCGGGCCCGTCGTGATCTCGACACCGTCGGTGTGGCCGTACTCCGGGTGACCCGGGGTCTTGGAGCCCCAGGTGCGGAGAGCCTTGAGGTCGTCGAGCTCGAGGCCGTAGCCGCCCAGGTAGAGCTGGACGTACTGGGTCAGGGAGCTGTGGCCGACGGAGAGAATGAAGCGGTCGCGGCCGATCCATTCATTGTCAGTGGGATCGCGGCGCATGACCTTCTGGAAGAGGAGGTAGGCGACGGGGGCGAGGCTCATCGCCGTGCCCGGGTGGCCGTTCCCGACCTTCTCGACGGCGTCCGCCGCGAGAATGCGAGCCGTGTCGACCGCCCTGTTGTCAATCGAATCCCACTGCAGTGCTGCCACTTCGTAGTTACCCTTCGTCAAGCTAGGGCAGGCCTTGGAAACCCGCACCCGTTGGATTGAGCGCGCCCGTGGACATCGACGTCATCCGGCGCGGCAGGCGACTGCCCAATCTTCAGGACGCGCCGGCACGCGCCATGATTGGCGAGCACCCCCAAGTATAGGCAGTCGGCACGGCAGGGTGAGGTTGGCCGACGTGAAGCTGAACGATCCTCGATTGAGCGTCCACCCTGCCGGGACTGGTTAGACTCAATCCACTATGCAGATCTCCCAGGACGCGACACCCGCGGGCGTGCAGGCGCCCGGCGGCAGGGGAGCGAGAGGCTTCCGTCGCACTTTCCTCGCCTACCTGTCGCTGACCAAGCCGCGTGTCGTCGAACTGTTGCTCGTTGTGACCGCGCCGACCATGTTGCTCGCCGAACGCGGGATCCCAAGCCTGTGGCTCGTGCTCGCGACCCTGATCGGTGGGGCGCTCAGCGCGGGATCCGCCGGCGCGTTCAACTGCTACATCGACCGCGACATCGACCGCGTGATGAAGCGAACGATGAACCGGCCGCTCGTCACCGGCGAGCTCAGCGACCGCGAGGCTCTTGTCTTCGCCTGGGCACTCGGCGCCGCCTCGATCGTCTGGCTGCTGGTCTTCACGAACTGGGTCGCCGCGGCCCTGTCGCTCGGGGCGATCCTGCTCTACGTCGTCTTCTACACGATCATCCTCAAGCGCCGCACCGCGCAGAACATCGTCTGGGGCGGAATCGCCGGCTGCATGCCCGTGCTGATCGGCTGGGCGGCCGTCACCGGCGATCTCTCCTGGCCGCCGCTGATCCTGTTCACGATCATCTTCCTGTGGACCCCGCCGCACTACTGGCCGCTGTCCATGAAATACCGCGCCGAGTACCAGGCCGCCGGCGTCCCGATGCTCGCCGTCGTGCGCGGGCGCGCCCAGGTCGGCCTTCAGGTCATCCTGTACGCGTGGGCGACCGTCGCGTGCTCGCTGCTGCTGATCCCGGTCGCATCGATGGGCCTGCTCTATACCGGAGTCGCGCTCGTCACCGGCGGCTGGTTCATCTACGAGACCCACCGCTTGTACAACCTCGCGATCCGCCACGAAGTGGTATCGCCGATGCGAGTGTTCCACGGTTCGATCACCTATTTGACGCTGCTCTTCGTCGCCGTCGGCGTCGACCCGCTACTGCCCTTCTAGGCCGCACGGAGGCTTCCGAGCCCAGCCCAGCCGAACCGAGTCCAGCCGAGCCCAGCCGAACCGAGCCCTGCCGATCCGAGGCGAGCCGGGTCGGTCAGCGGGCGGCTGCCTGCTGCGGCACCGGGGGAGTGCCGGCGACGTTCAGCGCCACCGGTTCCTTGAGGTGCAGCACGACGGCGGTCATCGCGGCCGCGAGCACGCAGGAAAGCACCATGTGGATGCCGACGAGGCCGGCCGGAAGGCCCGTATTGGCCTGCACGAGGCCCACGACGACCTGTGCTGCTTCGACTGCGAGCAGGGCGAGGGTCCAGGTGCGGAGCGACCGCCCCAGGCGCCAGGCGCCGATGACGAGGGCGATGGTGAGGGCGACGGTCAGGTATGCGGGCCAGCTGTGGACATGCTGCAGGAACTCCGAGTCCAGCCCGTTTCGCGGCGCGTTCTCGTCGCCGGCGTGCGGTCCGGAACCGGTCGTGAGAATGCCGACGATGATCGTGATCGCGACAACTGCGCTCGTCACATGGGCGAGGATCGCGTACCAGCGGGGAACCACCGTCGCCCGCTCGCCGTTGCCGGTGTAAACCCGGTAGACGAAGGCGGTGCAGAGGGCTACGAGCACTGCGGAGATGACGAAGTGGAGGCCGACGACGGTGGGGTCGAGCTGCGTGAGCACGCTGATGCCGCCGATGACTGCCTGTGCGGGGATGCCGAGACCGGCGAACAGCGCGAGGCGGAACAGGTCGGGGCGATCGCGCCGCAGCCGGACGACGGCGAGGAAAGCGAGTACGGCGACGAGGCCGAGCACGACGCCGAGCAGGCGGTTGCCGAACTCGATGACCCCGTGGATGCCCATCTCCGGGGTGTTGACGAGCGATCCGTCCGTGCACTTCGGCCAGGTGGGGCAGCCGAGCCCTGAGCCGGTCAGGCGGACGAGGCCGCCGGTACCGACCAGCAGGATCTGCGCGGCGAGGTACACCCACGCGATCACGCGAACCCGTCGGTCAACGCTCGTGGGCAGCCATTCCGAAATCCGTTTCACGGGTTCTGCTTCCTCTCGGGCCTGGTGCATGTGAAATCGCCGGGCGGGCCACTTAACGCATCGGGAACCTGTAGAATTAGGTGTTTCTGGGCGGTGATCACGCGGTTGTTTGAACCGCGGTTCGACACCTCGCCGCCTCTAATCATCTTAGGTACGCAACGTAGCCGCCCACGCAACCCGTTCACCGCACGTCTTCGCCTGGAGCCGTACGGGAATGACCGGACTAATATCCGGGTTGTCGTGGATGGGAGAAGAGGTAAATATGTCTGACGTCCTGCTCGACCGGCCCGAACTCGCGGGCCTGGGAACGTACGAATTCGGCTGGTCCGATTCCGACGCGGCCGGAGCATCCGCTCGCCGCGGCGTCTCGCCAGAGGTCGTGACCGACATCTCGAAGCTCAAGAACGAGCCGGAATGGATGCTGCAGCGCCGGCTCAAGGCCCTCGAGCTCTTCGAGCGCAAGCCGATGCCCACGTGGGGCGCCGACCTGTCCGGCATCGACTTCGACAACATCAAGTACTTCGTGCGTTCAACGGAGAAGCAGGCCCAGACCTGGGAAGACCTGCCTGACGACATCAAGAAGACCTACGAGAAGCTCGGCATCCCCGAGGCGGAGCGCCAGCGCCTCGTCTCCGGCGTCGCGGCCCAGTACGAGTCCGAGGTCGTCTACCACCAGATCAATGAAGAACTCGAAGCCCAGGGCGTCATCTTCATGGACACGGACACCGCGCTCAAGGAATACCCGGAGGTCTTCAAGGAGTACTTCGGAACGGTGATCCCCTCCGGTGACAACAAGTTCGCCGCGCTGAACACCTCGGTCTGGTCGGGCGGCTCCTTCGTCTACGTGCCGCCGGGCGTCCACGTTGAGATTCCCCTGCAGGCCTACTTCCGCATCAATACGGAGAACATGGGCCAGTTCGAGCGCACGCTCATCATCGCCGACGAGGGCAGCTACGTGCACTACATCGAGGGCTGCACCGCCCCGATCTACTCGTCTGACTCGCTGCACTCCGCCGTCGTCGAGATCATCGTCAAGAAGAACGCCCGCGTTCGCTACACGACGATCCAGAACTGGTCGAACAACGTCTACAACCTCGTCACGAAGCGCGCGACCGCAGCAGAGGGCGCGACCATGGAATGGATCGACGGCAACATCGGCTCCAAGGTCACCATGAAGTACCCCTCTATCTACCTCATGGGCGAGCACGCCAAGGGCGAAACCCTGTCCGTGGCCTTCGCCGGTCCCGGCCAGCATCAGGACGCCGGCGCCAAGATGATCCACATGGCCCCGTACACGCAGTCCTCGATCGTGTCCAAGTCCATCGCCCGCGGCGGCGGTCGCTCCGGCTACCGCGGTGAAGTGCGGGTGGATGCCGGTGCGCACCACTCCGCGAACACCGTGCGCTGCGACGCGCTCCTCGTCGACACCCAGTCCCGCTCCGACACCTACCCGTCCATCGACATCCGTGTCGACGACGTGCAGCTCGGCCATGAGGCCACTGTCTCCCGCGTCAGCGAGGAGCAGTTGTTCTACCTGATGAGCCGCGGCATGCCGGAGGACGAGGCCATGGCCATGATCGTCAGAGGCTTCATCGAACCGATCGCACGGGAGCTCCCGATGGAGTACGCCCTCGAACTCAACAAGCTCATCGAAATGGGCATGGAAGGATCCGTCGGCTAAATGTCCGCCGCCCCGACTTCAACCACAGCAGCATTGCCCACCAGCGAACAGCACGGAATCAAGGCCCACTCGGACGGACGCTTCGGCTTCGTCCCTGTGCAGACCAGGAACGATCGCTTCAAGAGCGTCGACGTCGACGACTTCGCCCCCGTCACGGGGCGCGAGGCCGTGTGGAAGCTCTCCCCGGTCGCCAAGTTCACCGACCTCACGGCCGGCGAGCTCGACGGCGCACCCTATGGCGTCGACTCGACCCCGACCGACGGTGTCGCTATCGACTGGGTCGGTCGCGACGACGCCCGGATCGGTTCCGTCGGCGCCCCGGAAGAACGCGCAGCCGCCAACGCCTGGACGAGCTTCGAGAAGGCCCTCACGATCACCGTCACAGGTGAAGAGGACAAGGAGATCACGATCACCCGGGCCGCTCTCGGCACCGGTGCCCGGGGAGCGCACACCATCATCGAGGCCAGGCCGTTCAGCCGGGCGACGATCATCCTCGAGAACACCGGCGATGCACGCATCACCGAGAACCTCGAGATCATCGTGGGGGAGTCCGCGCACCTCACGGTCGTCTCCCTGCAGGAGTGGAACACCGGTGCCGTGCACCTGGCCAACCACTTCGCATCCGTCGGCCGCGACGCGTACCTCAAGCACGTCGTCGTGTCCCTCGGCGGCAGCATCGTCCGGGTCAACCCCTCGGTGCGCCTCGCCGGACCCGGCTCGGACACCGACCTCTACGGGCTGTACTTCGCGGATGCCGGCCAGCACCTCGAACAGCAGGTGTACGTGCACCACGACGCGGCGAACAGCCGCAGCCGGGTGACCTACAAGGGCGCCCTGCAGGGCACCGGGGCACGGACCGTCTGGATCGGCGACGTTCTCATCGGGCGCAACGCCCCGGGGACCGACAGCTACGAACAGAACCGCAACCTCGTGCTGACCGAAGGCACGCGCGCGGACTCGATCCCGAACCTCGAGATCGAGACCGGTGACATCAAGGGCGCCGGGCACGCGAGTGCGACCGGGCGTTTCGACGATGAACAGCTGTTCTACCTGCAGTCCCGCGGAATCACGGAAGACGAGGCGCGACGACTCGTCGTGCGCGGCTTCCTGAGCGAGATCGTGCAGCACATCGGATCCAAACCGCTCGAAGACCGCCTCCAGGCGGCCATCGAAGCGGAATTGCGCAGCACCGACGAGGTCCGCGCACCCGCACCAACCGAGGAGAACTGACCATGGCGTCCACGAAGATCTGCGCCTTCGACGAGCTCGAAGAGAACCAGGCCGTCAAGGTCGAGATCGACGGAGTCCCCATCGTCGTGGTGCGGGACAGCGCCGGCGACGTCTTCGCGATCGGCGACACCTGCACGCACGGCGATATCTCCCTCTCCGAGGGATTCGTCGAGGACGACACGGTCGAATGCTGGGCGCACGGCTCCAAGTTCTCCCTGAAGAGCGGTCGCCCGCTCAACCTCCCGGCGTACGAACCCGTTCCCGTCTTCAAGGTCGAGCTGATCGACGGCGACGTCTACATCGACCCGACCCCCATCAGCGTTCCCGCGTAACGGGTCTCCGACCCTTCGCGTTTCGCCCACCACGTACCGGCGCCTCGGCGCCGTTTGAATGAAAGAGACCAGAGAATTCATGTCAGTTCTTGAGATCAAGGACCTGCACGTCAGCGTCGAGACCGACCAGGGCACCAAGCAGATCCTGAAGGGTGTCAACCTCACGATCAACGAGGGTGAGATCCACGCCATCATGGGGCCGAACGGCTCCGGCAAGTCGACCCTCGCGTACACGATCGCCGGCCACCCCAAGTACCACGCCGACAGCGGCTCCATCCTGCTCGACGGTGAGGAAGTCCTCACCATGACCGTCGACCAGCGCGCCCGAGCCGGGCTCTTCCTCGCGATGCAGTACCCGGTCGAGATCCCGGGAGTCACCGTCACCAACTTCCTCCGCACCGCCAAGACCGCGATCGACGGCGAAGCGCCCGCGATCCGCTCCTGGATCAAGGACGTCCGCCAGTCCATGACGAACCTGCGCATGGACAAGAGCTTCGCTGAGCGCAACGTGAACGAGGGCTTCTCCGGTGGAGAGAAGAAGCGCAACGAGATCCTGCAGCTCGAACTGCTCAAGCCCAAGTTCGCGATCCTCGACGAGACCGACTCCGGCCTCGACGTCGACGCGCTCAAGATCGTCTCAGAGGGTGTCAACCGCGCCAAGGCGAACACCGGCCTCGGCATCCTCCTGATCACGCACTACACCCGCATCCTGCGCTACATCGAGCCCGACTTCGTGCACGTGTTCGTCAACGGGCGGATCGCGGAGCAGGGCGGGCCCGAGCTGGCCGACCGGCTCGAGGACGAAGGTTATGATCGCTTTCTCGTCGATTCGAACGTAGGCTGACCGCATGGTTTCAACGCTGGCACCCGAGCGATTCGATGAGATCGAAGAGGCGCTCAAAGACGTCATGGACCCCGAGCTCGGCATCAACGTCGTCGACCTCGGACTCATCTACGACCTGGGCTGGGACGACGAGAACGACGCCCTGATCATCCACATGACCCTGACCTCGGCAGGCTGCCCGCTGACGGACGTGCTCGAGGAGCAGACCGCCGAAGCACTCGACGGCGTCGTGGAGCAGTTCCGGATCAACTGGGTCTGGATGCCGCCGTGGGGCCCGGAGAAGATCACCGACGACGGACGCGACATGATGCGCGCCCTCGGCTTCGCGATCTGACCGTCGCACCGGTATCACCCGCACAGCAGCAACGTCGCCCCCGCTTACCCACCCGGGCGGCCCAGCGGT
>NZ_JASJVI010000078.1:0-19334 GCF_035019865.1 Cryobacterium sp. 10I5 | reverse complement strand
CGGCGCGCACCGTGCTTCCGGTCCCGTTCCGCAGCCAGCTCCTGCAGACCCTGCTCGGCATCCCGCTGCACGCGCTCGTCGGCGCCCGCTGGCTCGTCTACCTCGCTACGGCGAACAACCTGCTCGCCGCGGGCGGCGCAACGTTCGCGCCGACGCTGTCCTGGTGGTGGATCCTCGCCGGCTTCCTCGTCTTCGTCACTCCGCCGGGCAAGATGGCGCTCTCCGTACTCGCCTCCCGGCTCCTCCTCCGCGGGCTCAAACCGGGCGCTTACCCGCGAGCGGGGTCCGTGCACCTGCGGCTCTGGCTCGCCGAGCAGGTGTCCCTGCTCGTCGACGCCGTGAGCCTCGCCGGAGCGCCCTGGATCAGCTACTACGCCAGGGCCCTCGGCGCCCGCATCGAGCCGGGCGTCGACCTGCACGCGCTCCCGCCGGTGACCGGGATGCTGTCCATCGGCGAACGCGCCGCCATCGAACCCGAGAGCGACCTGTCCGGCTACTGGATCGACGGCGACGTACTCCGCATCGGCCGGGTGAAGATCGGCGCCGGCGCCACGATCGGCGCACGCAGCACCCTCCTCGGCGGAGCGGTGATCGGAGAGGGCGCCGTGATCGAACCCGGCGCCGCCGTGTCCGGCCCCGTGCCGGAGGGCGAACGCTGGGCCGGCTCGCCAGCCACCCGGGTCGGCGCCGCCAGGGGCGCCTGGCCGGCCGAACACCCGCCGCGCGGCCGCCGCTGGCTGACCGCCTACGCCCTCGGCGCGCTCGGCATGACCGCGATGCCCGCCGTCGCCGTGGTCCTCGCCGCGCTCCTCATCGGCGCCGCGATCGGAGACGCCGGCACCCTGGGCCTCGCGCTCGGCCGGGCGGCGCTGATGATGCCGCTCGCCGTCGTGGTCGCCGGGCTCGTCTATGCGCTGCTCGTCGTGCTCGCCGTACGGGCGCTCGGCGTCGGGCTCCGCGAGGGCTACTACCCGGTGCGCAGCCGGTTCGGCTGGCAGGTCTGGATGACGGAGCGCATCCTCGACGGCGCGCGCACGCTGCTCTTCCCCGTCTACGCGAGCCTGCTCACCCCGGTGTGGCTGCGCCTGCTCGGCGCGAAGGTCGGCGCGGGCGTCGAGGCGTCGACCGTGCTGCTCATCCCCGCGCTCACCACGATCGCGCCCGCTGCGTTCCTCGCCGACGACACCATGGTCGCCTGTTACGAACTCGGCGGCGGCTGGATGCACATCGGCCCGGCCAAGGTCGGCCGCCGCGCCTTCCTCGGCAACAGCGGCATGGCCGGCGCCGGCCGCACGGTGCCGCGCAACGGACTCGTCGCCGTGCTCTCGTCCACGCCGCGCAAGGCCAAGCGCGGGTCCTCGTGGCTCGGCAACCCGCCGGAGCGGCTCCGGCGGCTCGTGACGGATGTAGACGAAGCGCGCACGTTCCGGCCACCCGCCCGGCTCCGCACGGCGAGGGCACTCTGGGAGGTGCTCCGGATCGTGCCCGTGATCGTGACCGGTCTGGTCGCCCTCGGCGTCCTCGCCGCCCTCGACGCGCTCTGGCTCGGCGTCGGTCTCGGCTGGACGATCCTTCTTGGCGGGTTCGTGCTCCTCGCGGCCGGTGCCGCCGCCGCCGCCGTGACGAGCCTCGCCAAATGGGTGCTCGTCGGGCGGATCAGCGTGAGCGAGCATCCGCTCTGGTCGTCGTTCATCTGGCGCAACGAGGTCTCGGACACCTTCGTCGAGATGGTCGCCCGGCCCTGGTTCGCGGCGAAGGCCGCAGGCACCCCCGCCCTCTCGGTATGGCTGCGCACGATCGGAGCCCGGGTGGGCCGCGGCGTCTGGTGCGAGACGTACTGGCTGCCGGAAGCGGACCTCGTCTCGCTCGGCGACGGGGTCACCGTGAACCGGGGCTGTGTCGTGCAGACGCACCTGTTCCACGACCGGATCATGCAGCTCGACCGGGTCGCGCTCGCCGAGGGAGCCACCCTCGGACCGCACAGCGTGATCCTGCCCGCCGCATCCGTCGACGCCGGCGCGACCGTCGGCCCCGCCTCGCTCGTCATGCGCGGCGAACGGGTGCCGGCCGGGTCGGTCTGGTCTGGGAACCCGATCTCGCCGTGGCGCAGACTGCCGTGGACACCGTGAGCCCGCAGACCGGCGGGAAGACGGGCGCCGAAAAGGGCTCCGCAGGCAAGGGCTCCGCCGGCTCGCCCGGCAAGGTCGCCCTCAACCTGCCGACGACGATCGGGTCAGGCACGGCCGGCGATCCCTACCTGATCGGTGCGGGCAACGGCGGCTACCGGGCGCTGCACTACGACCTCGACCTGGACTACCGGGTCGCGACCAACCAGCTGCGCGCGACCGCGACGATCACGCTCGTCGCGACGATGCGCCTGGATCGGTTCAGCCTCGACTTCGACGGGCTGAGCGTCGACCGGGTCACGGTCAACGGCGCCCGGCCGCGCAAGTCCGTGCACACCGGCCGCAAGCTCGTGGTGACCCCGCTGACGACGATGGAAGCCGGGGAACGGTTCGAGATCGCCGTGCGGTATCGCGGGGCGCCGCATCCGCTGCGCAGCATCTGGGGAGAGGTCGGCTGGGAGGAACTGCTCGACGGCGTGCTCGTCGCGGGGCAGCCCTGCGGGGCCGCCTCCTGGTTCCCCTGCAACGACCACCCGAGCAACAAGGCGACCTACCGGATCGCGGTGAGCTGCGAGGCGCCGTACACCGTGGTCTCGAACGGCACGCTCACCGCGAAGTCGACCCGCTCCGGCCACACCAGGTGGACCTTCGAGGTCGTCGAGCCGATGGCGACCTACCTCGCCTCGGTGATGATCGGCCGGTACCGTTCGAGCGCGCAGCAGCCCGTTACGGCGGGCGGCCCGGCCCCGGTGCCGATCACGCTGCACTTCCCGACCAACCTCGCGCACAACGTCGGCGTCGACTTCGCCAGGCTCGGCGAGATGGTCTCGGTGTTCAGCACGACCTTCGGCCCGTACCCGTTCCCCGGGTACTCGGTCGTCGTGACGGATGACGTGCTCGAGATCCCGCTCGAGGCGCACGGCCTCGCCGTGTTCGGCCGCAACCACGTCGACGGCAACCACGGCAGCGACCGCCTGATCGCCCACGAGCTCGCGCACCAGTGGTTCGGCAACAGCCTCACCGCCGCCGCCTGGCGCGACATCTGGCTGCAGGAGGGCTTCGCCTGCTACGCGGAGTGGATCTGGGGCGAACACGCCGGCGGACGCACCGCCGAGCAGAGCGCGGTGTACCACCGCGGCCGCCTCGAGGCACAGCCGCAGGATCTCCTCGTCGGCGATCCCGGCCCGCACAACATGTTCGACGACCGGGTCTACAAGCGCGGTGCGCTCGCCCTGCACGCCGTGCGGCGCTCCCTCGGCGACGAGGTGTTCTTCGACACACTGCGCGCCTGGACCCGCGCCAACCGGCACGGCCTCGTCTCGACCGATGCCTTTGTCGAGTTCGTCTCGATCCACACCGGAAGCGGAGAGATCCGCCGCATCATCGACCGCTGGATCTACCGGACCGCCCTCCCCAAACTCTGATGCCGGGGGTCTCCAGCAGCCGGAGAGCCGGCTGGGTGCCGGGGCGGGTCACCACGGCGACGCGGCCGACGAGGTTGAGGCCGGGGCCGGGGTCGAAGCTTGCGAGGAGGATGCCGGCCAGGGGGACGTCGGCGCCCGGCCAGGACTCGAGTGCCGGGCCGAAACCCGGTACCCGGCGCGGTGCGAGGGTGAGGTCGCGCGGGTCGACACGCAGGCCGTCGCCGGTGGACTTCAGGATCGCCTCCTTCGCGCACCAGATCCCGGCGAGGTCCGCGGCATCCGCCGCCCGCTCGCGAGGTGACAGGGCGACATCGGCCACGGGGGAGCGGGCGACGGATGCCACACTCTCGATGTCGACGCCGACCGGCCCCGCGAAGCTCACCGCGACGGCGACGTGGCCGGCCGCACGGCTGAGACTGAGGTGCACGGCCGCTTGCGGCGCGGACCCGGGTGCCGCTGTCTCGAGGGAGGGCACACCGTGCTCGGTGCTCCCGCAGTGCGGGCAGCGCCGGGCGACTCGCACGCTCGCGGGATCGCGGCCGAGCGCCCGCGCGGCCGTCGCCGCCAGGAGTGCCCGGTCGGCGGCATCCGTCTGCCCGCGGGGCGCGACGAGGACGACCACCTCTCCAGCACCCTGATCGATCACGCATCCAACCTAGCCGCGCCCCCTGTTCCGAAACCCACGGGACCGGCCGCTGGCACGACACCGAGGAGTGCGACACTGGTAGCTGCACGCGAGGAGCACGCCATGACACTGATTGACAACGCGGTCTACGTCGACGGGCGACGCCTCGCGACGCCAGATTCCCTGGACGAGACCTATTCGACGCTGACCGAGTGCGGCGGCTTCGCCTGGATCGGCATGTATCGGCCAGAAGAGACCGAGGTGCGTTCGATCGCGGCGGAGTTCAAGCTGCACCACCTGTCGGTCGAGGACGCGCTTAAGGGCCATCAACGTTCCAAGCTCGAGCGGTTCGACGACATCCTCTTCGTGGTGCTCCGGCCGGCCCGGTATATCGACGCCGAGGAGCGGGTCGAGTTCGGCGAGCTGCACGTCTTCGTCGGACCCGACTTCGTCGTGACCATCCGCCATGCCGAATCCCCCGACCTCGCGAAGGTTCGCGCGCGGATGGAGTCGACGCCGAGGCTCCTGGCCCTCGGCCCCGAGGCGGTGCTCTACGCGATCTTCGACCAACTCGTCGACGAATACGCGCCCGTGATCGCCGGACTCGAGAACGACATCGACGAGATCGAGGACGAGATCTTCGACGGCGACCCCGAGGTCGCCCGGCGCATCTACGACCTGTCGCGCGAGGTGATCGAGTTCCAGCGGGCGACCCAGCCGCTGATCGGGATGCTCGAGGCGCTCAAGCGCGGCTTCGCGAAGTACAACGTGGAGGCCGAGCTGCACCACCACCTCGACGACGTACTCGACCACGTGCTCCGGATCAACGAGCGCGGCTCGGCCTTCCGGCAGATCCTCGACAACGCGCTCATCGTGCATTCGACTCTCGTCACCCAGCGGCAGAACGACGAGACCAGGCGGCTCTCCGAGACGAGCCTCGCGCAGAGCGAAGAGGTCAAGAAGATCTCGAGCTGGGCGGCGATCCTGTTCGCGCCGACCCTCGTCGGAACCGTGTACGGCATGAACTTCGTCAACATGCCGGAGCTGCACTGGGAGTACGGCTACCCCTTGGCGCTTGGCCTGATGGTCGTGGGCGGCTTCGTGCTCTGGCGCGTCTTCAAGAAGAACAACTGGCTCTAGCCGCCGCTCCCGCCGCTCCCGCCGCTCCCGCCGGCCGCAGACTGTCGAGTGTCGTCGTTCTCGCCGAATATCGCCCGTGCACGGGCGATATTCGGCGGAAACGACGACACTCGGAGGAATTGCGCTCCCAAGCTAGGGCTGGGCGGCGCGCCAGGCGTCGACGTCGGCCTCGAGGGCTGCCTTCTCGGCAGGGTCGAGGAATGACGCCTCGATCCCGTTCCGGGCGAGGACGGCGAGCCGGTCAGGGCCGAGGTCGAACTCGGCGTCGAGTGCCGCCAGGTTGTCGTCGATGTAGCCGCCGAAATAGGCGGGGTCGTCGGAGTTGACCGTCGCGAGCAGGCCGAGGTCGAGCATCCGCACGATGGGGTGGTCGGCGAGCGTGTCGATCGCACGCAGCCGCACGTTCGAAAACGGGCAGACCGTGAGCGGCACCCGGTCGCGCACGAGCCGTTCGACGAGCGCGGGATCCTCGAGGCTGCGGATGCCGTGGTCGATGCGCTCGACCCCGAGCCGGTCGAGCGCGCTCCAGACGTATTCGGGCGGGCCCTCCTCGCCGGCGTGTGCGACCCGGCGCAGCCCGTTCGCCGCGGCGAGGGCGAAGACCTCCTCGAACAATTCCGGCGGGTAGCCGACCTCCGCGGAGTCGAGCCCGACACCGTCGATCGTGTAGCCGCTCGCGAGAATGTCGTGGAGGATCTGCAGCGCTTCCTCCGCCGGCCGGTCGCGCAGGAACGTCACGATCAGTTTCGTCGAGATGCCGAAGGAGTCGACCGAGGTGCCGAGGGCATCCGCCACCCCACCGAGCGCGGTCAGCAACGGGATGCCGCGGCTCGTGTGCGCCTGCGGGTCGAAGAAGATCTCGGCGTGCCGCACCCCCGCGTCAGCGGCCCTGGCCAGGTAGGCCCGGGTCAGGTCCGTGAAATCGGCGGCTTGGCGCAGGACGTCGAGGTTGTGGTAGTACAGATTGAGGAAGGATTGCAGATCGGTGAACTCGTATTGTGCCCGCAGCTCCGCCAGGGTCGCCCACGGCAAAACGACGGCATTGCGTTCGGCCAGCTCGAAGATGAGCTCTGGTTCGAGGGTGCCCTCGATGTGCAGGTGGAGTTCGACCAGGGGGAGTTTCATTGCCCCATTCTCGCAAGCCCGGTCGGCCTCGAATCACCACTGGTCCGAGCAGCCAGCAGAGCGGTCAATACACCGGCCCGAGCACCGGACCGCAAACCCGACGAATCCGCGGCTTTTCCCGCGAATCCCCGCGAAACCCGGGGAGCCTGCCGCCGAACGGTGTTTTCAAGACTTAGGGTGTCGGTGTGTGGCGACTCGATAGAAAACAAGATGACGACGACATCCTGTCGACGAACCAGGATGCTCCGTCGGGTGAACCGCGGAATGCGGTCTCCCCGCAGACCGTGAGCCTCGGGGACCCCTCGGTCGTCGCGGGAAACATCGCCGAGCCGGTCTGGAACCGCTGGCGCACCGAACTTGCCGAGATCGGCGGGCGCTCGCCGTTGCTGCACTTCGCCGACGAGCCGCGCACCCGCATCGAACTGAGCCAGGCCCACCCCGGCGGACTCCCGCAGTTCATCACCGGCAAGTCCACCCTGCTCTCCAACCTCATCCGCG
The DNA here is from genome assembly GCF_035019865.1 of Cryobacterium sp. 10I5. Lineage (NCBI taxonomy): Bacteria > Bacillati > Actinomycetota > Actinomycetes > Micrococcales > Microbacteriaceae > Cryobacterium > Cryobacterium sp. 10I5. Next base: position 12,396 of record NZ_JASJVI010000078.1, on the reverse strand, counting down.
ACGAACTCGCGCTGCGCAACGCCCGCCTCGCGGCCGGCGAGATCACCCAGAAGGGCATCGAGCTGCGCTCCATGCGCGGCATCGAATCGGTGCACCTGGGCATCGGCCTCGCCGAATGGCGCTTCGGCGACGTCGACTTCCTCGGCCCGGTGCTGCTCCGCCCGCTCGCGATCCGCCGGTACGGCCGCGACTTCGAGCTCAAGCTCAAGGGCCAGCCGTTCCTGAACCCAGAACTCGGTCGTGCCCTGCACGAGCAGTTCCAGATCACCCTCGACGCCGACGCCTTCGTCGCGCTCGCCGTGACCAACGGCGCCTTCAAACCGCAGCCCGTCATCGACCGGCTCCGCGGCCTCACCTCGCACCTGCCCTGGTTCAACGTCACCCCGCGTCTCGTCGCCTCCTCCTTCGCCGACGTCGGCCGGGCCATGAAAGCGGATGCCGCGCACCTCGAGCATCCGCTGCTCGACGCGATCGCGGGGAACCCCAGCGCCCGCCAGGCCATCGAGGGCGCGTACAACCCCGTTGTTCCGATCGGCCAGGACTCCCGGCCGCCCGCGACCGACGTGCTGCTGCTCGACGCCGACCCGGAACAGGAGAACGTCGTCGCGCAGATCGCGGCAGGCAACTCCCTCGTCGTCAAGACCCTCCCCGGCACCGGCGGCACCCAGACGATCGTCAACGCGATCGGCTCCCTGATCTCCCAGCACAAGCGGGTACTCGTCGTGAGCGCCCGCCGCTCGAGCCTCGACGGCATCAACCAGCGCCTCACCCAGGTCGGCCTCCCGGGCGTCGCCGTCACCCCGCGGCTGCTGCGCCGTGACCTGATCGCCTCGATCACCCGCAACGAGAAGGCCGTCCAGCCGATGGTCGGCGACGTCGACGACGCCCTCGTGCGCCTTCGCAAGGTGCTGCTCGACTACCGGGGCGCCCTCACCCGGCGCGACCCGGCCCTCGGCGTCTCCGTGCTCGACGCCCTCGGGGAACTCGCGAGGCTCGCCCAGCTGTCCTCCCCGCCCTCGACGACCGCCAGGCTCGACCGGCACGCCCTCGAACGCCTCGCCCAGAACCGGGCGACCGCCGCGCAGACGCTGATCAAGGCGGCCGCACTCGGCCAGTTCCGCTACGGGCCGGGCGACTCGCCCTGGTACGGGGCGTCCTTCGCGGTGCCGGCCGAGGCATCCGCCGCCCACCAGCTCGCCAAGCGCGTCAACCAGGTCGAACTGCCCCGACTGCTCGAGCGCGCCGCCGGCCTCGTCGGCCAGACCAGGCTGCGGCCCTTCGAGACCATCGCCGAGCTCGGCGTGTACCTGCGGCTGCTGCTCGACATCCGCGACACCCTCGACAAGTTCCAGCCGGCCGTGTTCGACCGCTCGCTCACCGAGCTCATTTCGGCGACCTCGGCCCGCCGCGACTCGCCGGACATGACCGGCACGAGCCGCCGGCGCCTGCGTCGCCTCGCCGAGGAGTACCTGCGGCCGGGCGTGCACGTCACCGACCTGAACGACAGCCTCCGTCGAATCCAGCAGCAGCGCACCCTCTGGCAGCGCTACGTCGTCGCCGGCGTCATGCCGGAGGTCCCGGTCGGGATCTCCGACGTACACGTCGCCTTCCAGCGCGTCTCCGAGGACCTCGCGGCCCTCGACATCCCACTGCGCAACACCGGCACGAACCGGCAGCTCGCAATGCGGCCCGTGAAGGAGCTCATCTACACGATCTCCGGCCTCGCCGCCGAGAGCGAGGTGCTCGCCAACCTGCACGAGCGCACCGCCCTGCTCGCGACGCTGCGCGAGCACAACCTCGACCCGCTCATGACCGACCTCGCGAAGCGGCACGTCTCCGAGGAGAACGTCGCCAACGAGCTCGAGCTCGCCTGGTGGCAATCCGTGCTCGAGACCATGCTCGGCGCAGACAAGGCGCTCCTCAACGCGAACACTCAGGTGCTCGACCGACTCGAGGCCGACTTCCGCCTCGTCGACGAGGCGCACGCGTCCACGACCGGGCAGCGCCTCGGCTGGCTTCTCGCCGAGACCTGGAAGATCGGCATCGTCGACTGGCCGGAGGAGGCCGACCGCCTCCGCCGCCTGCTGCGCGCCGACCGGGCGACCCCGTCCCGCCTGAACAAGGCGGCCCCGCACCTCGGCCGCGTTCTCGCTCCCGTCTGGCTCGCCTCGCCGTACGAGGTCTCCAAACTCGACGACCAGCACTTCGACGCCGTGCTCCTCGTCGACGCCGGCGCGACGACCCTCGCCGAGAACGTCGGCGCCATCCGCCGGGGCAAGCAGATCGTGGCCTTCGGCGACCCCGTCACCCAGACGCCGTCCCCGTTCGAGACCGGCATCACGGATGCCGGCGGCGGCACGAACGCGAACGCGCGCGTCAGCCGCGTCAGCCTCGCAGACCGCGCAGAGCGCGAAACCAACGTCGACGCCCTGCATGCGGACTCCGCCCTCGCCCGCCTCGGCGAACTGCTGCCCACCCTCACCCTGACCCGCAGCTACCGGGCCGGCGGCGAGGACCTCACCGAACTCGTCAACCACCGTTTCTACGGCGGCCGCATCGACTCGCTCCCGTGGGCCGGCAGCTACCTCGGGCACGGCAGCCTCACCCTGAACTACGTCGCGGGCGGCCACGGCATGCCCGACGCCGACAGCGGAGCCGTCGAGAGCGTCGACGCCGAGGTCACCAAGGTCGTCGATCTCGTGCTGGACCACGCCGTCAAGCGCCCGCGCGAATCGCTCATGGTGATCACCGCGAGCGCCCGCCACGCCGTGCGGGTGCACCAGGCCGTGCTGTCCGCGTTCTCCAAGCGCACCGACCTGGCCGACTTCATCCTCAAGGACCGGGCCGAACCGTTCACCGTGCTCACCCTCGAGCAGGCCGTCGCGCAGAGCCGCGACCGGGTGATCTTCTCGATCGGCTACGGTCGCACCCCTCACGGACGCCTGCTGACCAACTTCGGCTCCCTCGGCGAACCCGGCGGAGACCGCCTGCTCGCCATCGGCATGACCCGGGCCCGCCGCGCCATGGACATCGTCTCCTGCTTCCGCCCCGCCGACATCGACGAGGACCGCCAGCGTCACGGCATCCTCGCCCTCGCCCAGGTGCTCACCGAGACCGAGGCCCGGCACAACGAGGCCCAGGTGCCCGATGCCACCGAGCCGATGCTCGTCGACCTCGCCCAGCGCCTCGAACGCCTCGGCGTCACCGTGACCCTCGGCCACCGCGGCAAGCTCGCCCTGGCCGGCTCGCACGCCGGCCGCGCCGTCGTCGTCGAAACGGATGCCGTCGTCGACCGGGCGAGCCTGCGCGAGTCCCTGAGGCTCCGGCCAGAGGTGCTGCGGCGGCTCGGCTGGCACTACCTGCGCGTGCACTCCTTCGAGCTCTTCAGCAACCCGGACGCCGTCGCCACCCGCGTCGCCGGCCTCGTCGGCATCACGAGCCCCACCCCGCCGGCGGCGCAGTACCCGAGCGCGTGACGGACGGCGCCCACGCCCGCGTGACTGGAGTGCTGTTCGGGCAAGACATGAAGGACCTGTCGTGAAAGACACCGACGAGTGGCTCGAGACCCCGGAGAGTGCCGCCGATCGGTCGCACGGACTCGACCCGGCGGATCCCGGGGTGGCCCCGCGCCAGTCGGTCGTCAAAGCCCGCGGCGGAGCCCGCCGTGCGCGCCTGACGCCGGCACCGGACACCGACCCGAACCCGCACCCTCCGGTACTCCGGGAGGAGGGCGGCGTCGCCCCGCACGTCGACGGAACCGAGCCGTCACGGAGCGCGAACGAGGCCCAGCTGCGTCAGGACCGCCCGCCGCACTGGTAGCCCGTGTCCGGCATCCGTCGTCGCCGCACCTGCCAGCCCCGCGCCCTAACGAATTCGACGGAGTTTTTGGGGTTTGCGGCGCGTGAGAGCGCGATCTAAGCGCTTTCCGGGCAAAAACTCCGTCGAATTGGTTCGGGGGAGACCGCTGGAGAGTTACCTGGGGGACTGGCCGGTGCCGGGCTTGGCGGCGTCCGCGGCGAGGAGGTCGCGGATCTGGGTGAGCAGGTCGAGCTCGGTCGCGGGGACGGTCGCGTCCTTCGGTGGCAGGCCTGCGGCACGGCGGCGCTCCTGCGCCTCCTTGAGCTTGTTGATCGGCATCACGAACACGAAATACACGACGGCCGCGATGAGCAGGAAGTTGATGATCGCCGCGAGCACGAGCCCGAAGGACAGGCTGCCTCCGCCGGGCAACGCAACGTTCATCGATTTGGAGATGTCCTCCGCGTTGAAGATCGCCGCGATCAGCGGGTTGAAGATCCCGGTGACGATGGCGTTGACCACGGCCGTGAACGCCGCGCCAATGACAACGGCGACCGCGAGGTCGATCACGTTGCCGCGCATGATGAATTCCTTGAAGCCCTGGATCATGGGGATCCTCCTAAGATTTTGCGGGCGATGCCGCGCTCGTGGTTGACGGGGTGCTGGACGACGACGACGACGAGCCGGCGGCTGCCCCGGCCGACTTCTTCTCCGACTTCTCGGCCTTCTTGGGCTTGTCGGAACCCTTGTCGGAGTGCGAGCCCTTCTCGCCGTGCGACGCGGTGTCCGCGTGCGACTTGGCGTGCTTCTTCGGGTGCGCCTGCAGGGCCGCCTTCGCGTCCGAGCGGGAGTCGTTCTGGTAGAAACCCGAACCGGTGAAGCTCACGCCGATCGAGGAGAACACCTTGCGCAGCTTGCCGCCGCAGGTCGGGCAGACGGTCAGCGTGTCGTCGGTGAAGGCTTGCTGGATGTCGAACGCGGTGTCGCACTCGGTGCAACGGTAGGAATAGGTAGGCACTGAAACTCCGGCTGTGGGAGCCCGGCGCGCGCCGGGATCCCCGATTGAAATAGGTGGAATTGAGGGTGGATGAGTTAGAAGGTGATGATGCGCGTGGGCGTGACCAGACCGTCGACGGGCTGGTCGTGCACTTCACGCGGCACGGAGTCGACGTATTCGTTGTCGAAGATGACGGCGTAGACCGGAGGACATTTCTCCATCGAGCCGAGCGTCTTGTCGTAGTAGCCACGACCCCAGCCCATCCGCAGCCCGGTCGCGTCGACGGCGGCAGCGGGAACGATGATCAGGTCGACGTCGTTGATGGCGATCGGCCCGAGCAGGCTGCCCGCGGGTTCGGGCATTCCGGAGACGCCGGGGAACTCGGTCTGGTCCTCTCCGACGGTCCAGTCGAGCAGGCCGTCGTCCCGGGAGACCGGGAAGAGCACCCGGATACCCTGGGCCTCTGCCCAGTTCACGAACGGGCGGGTATTCGGTTCGTTCCTGGCGGACAGGTAACAGGAAATGGAGCGAGCGCTGAGGTCGACCACGATGCTCTGCAGGTTCGCGGTGAAGCCCGCGGTCGCGGCATCCGTCTCGACCGACGTCAGGTTCTGCCGGCGCTCACGCAGTTCGGCGCGGAGCGCCCGCTTTCGGTGAACGGTCTCGGAGTCCATATAAGTCATCCTAGATGCCGATAACGTAGGGATCATGGGTACACGCATCACGAAAGCCGTCATTCCCGCCGCTGGTCTGGGAACTCGCTTCCTCCCGGCCACGAAAGCGATGCCGAAGGAGATGCTTCCCGTCGTCGACAAACCGGCGATCCAGTACGTCGTTGAAGAGGCCGTCGCGGCCGGCCTGAACGATGTCCTGATGATCACCGGGCGCAACAAGAATGCCCTGGAGAACCACTTCGACCGGATGACCGAGCTCGAGGACGTCCTGATCGAGAAGGGTGACACGGACCGTCTCGCCAAGGTTCAGTTCGCCACAGATCTCGCCGACATCCACTACGTGCGCCAGGGCGACCCGCTCGGCCTCGGCCACGCCGTGCTGCGTGCGAAGATGCACGTGGGCAATGAGCCCTTCGCCGTGCTCCTCGGCGATGACATCATCGACGCCCGCGATCCGCTGCTCGAGAAGATGCTCACCGAGCAGGTCGAGCGCAACACGAGCGTCATCGCCCTCATGGAGGTCGACCCCTCGCAGATCCACCTCTACGGCTGTGCCGCGATCGAGGCCACCGACGACCCCGATGTCGTGCGCATCACCGGCCTCGTCGAGAAGCCCGCCGAAGCGGATGCCCCGTCGAACCTGGCCATCATCGGCCGGTACGTGCTGCGCCCCTCGGTCTTCGGCGTGCTCGAGCACACGAAACCGGGCAAGGGCAACGAGATCCAGCTGACGGACGCCCTGCAGGAGATGGCCGTGAACCCCGAGAGCACGGGCGGCGTCTACGGCGTCATCTTCCGCGGCCGCCGCTACGACACCGGCGACCGGCTCGACTACATCAAGGCCATCGTGCAGCTCGCCGTCGACCGCGAAGACCTCGGTCCCGGCCTGCGTCCGTGGCTCAAGGGATTCGCCGCCACCCTCGACTGATCCGGATCACAGGACTGATCCGGGTGACTAAAGTGGGGGAACACCAGTTGAATCCGAGTAGACAGGCAGGTTGTGGCGATCGCGATTCCGACGCTCTTTGACGGTGATGTGACGTTGCGTCCCATCCGGCTGCGCGATGACAAAAACCTCGAACGCTCCCTGATGGAGAACCGCGGCTGGTTGCGCGCCTGGGAGGCGACAAGCCCGTACGCTCCGATGTCCTTCGACACCCGCGCGAGCATCCGCAGTCTTCTCTCGCACTCGCGCACCGGGAACGGCCTCCCGTTCGTGATCGAATTCCAGGGCCAGCTGGCCGGGCAGCTCAACGTCTCCTCGATCAGCTGGGGCTCGCTGTCGAGCGCGACGATCGGCTACTGGGTCGCCGAGGAATTCGCCGGTCGTTCGATCACCCCGATCGCCGTCGCCCTCGCGACGGACTACTGCTTCGGGCAGCTCGGGCTGCACCGGATGGAGATCTGCATCCGGCCGGAGAACGGCCCCTCCCTCCGAGTGGTCGAGAAGCTCGGCTTCCGCTACGAGGGCCTCCGCCGCCGCTACATCCACATCAACGGCGACTGGCGCGACCACTTCTGCTTCGCCCTCGTGGCCGAGGAAGTGCGCCAGGGCGTGCTGCGCCGCTGGCGAGACGGCGCAGCCCCCGCCGATGCCGCAGCCGTGACCCCGGCGGACCGGGCCGCGGCGGCACATCCGCTCGGCGTCACCGAGTACTGAGCCACCGCGAAACCACCGGAGAGCGCCCGGGGAGCGCCGGATACCGGCGTACCGCAAAAAGAATCGCCGATTCCCCGGCGATTCGGCGGACACACCCCCGTCTAATCAGCGCCGGAACGGCCCCAGACTCATACCGTAGGGAGCATGAGTAGCGAGGTCCTGGGTGGGGGAGTCATGGTGGGGGTCGCCGCCGTGCTCTGGGTGGCCTATTTGATGCCGACCTGGACCCGACGGCGCCAGTATGTCACGACCGAACGCAATGCGGTTCGGTTGCAGCAGACCATGCGCATCCTCGCTGAGACCTCTGAGATTCCACAGGAGGTTCACCTCGAGGCGAGCGCTCGCACAGTCGTCACGCAACAGAAGCTGCTCGCGCAAGCCGAGGAGGACGCCCGCGTCGAAGCGAAGGCTGTGATGGCCGCCGCGAGTTCGGCCCGTCGTGCGGTCGCCGCCGAGGCTGCCGCAGACCGCGCCGCCGTCGCGCGGGTCGCCGCGGAGCGGGCCGCCGCTCACCGCGCCGCCCAGTCCACCGTCATCGGGCACGCAGCGGCCAGGAGCCGGCGCGTGCGTCGACTGCGGGCCGTGGCGACCCTCGTGCTCCTCGGCGGCTTCGTCGCCATCACCCTCGGCCTCGTCACGCTGGTCTCCGGCGGCTCGGCCGTGCTCCTCGCCGGGGGCGCGGTCTTCGGCTCGCTCGCTTTCGGCACCCTCAACCGCCTCGCCCGCACGAGCGCGCACGCGAAGGCCCGCGCCGTCGCCGCGCGCCCCGCCTTCGCCGCGGAAAGGTCCCGGCCGCTCGTTGGGCAGGACTTCGAGCCCGTTCAGTTCGAGGAGACTCCCGCGGTCGTGCAGACCTGGACGCCGCGTCCGCTCCCACGCCCCCTGCACCTCGCCCCCGGTACCGTCGCCCAGGCGGCCATGGCCTCAGCGGATGCCGCCGCTCAGCTCCGCCGCGCCGCCGCGGAGGCCGAGGTGGCCCGTCGTGCCGAACAGCTGCAGGTCGCCGTCACGCCGCTCCGGCACACCGGGACGATCTTCGCAGCGGGCAGCAGCCTGGGCAGCAACGTGGGTGCAAACGTGGGCGGCACCATGGGCACACGGCCGGTCACGAGGACAGGGTCGGTCGCCGTCGCGGGCAAGGCCCCGGCCGCCGCGCCGGTCAGCCGCTTCGCATCCATGGGCATCGTCGGCGAAACCGAGCCGGGAATGACCGACCTCGACGCCGTCCTGCGCCGCCGCCGCGCCGCCGGGTAGGCGCCCGCGCACCTATCGCGGTCCGCCGGGAGTGCGCCCCGTGCCGGGTGTGCTCAGCACGGGGCCCAACGCGTGATATTCTTCATAAGCGGTTGGGGGCTATGGCGCAGTTGGTAGCGCGTCTCGTTCGCAATGAGAAGGTCAGGAGTTCGAATCTCCTTAGCTCCACCGGCAAGACAGAAGGATCGTGGCCCATCGGCCCCGGTCCTTTTGTCGTTTCCGGGGCGAAGCCCGGACGAAGCCTGCACTCGTCCTGAGTCCGGCGAGGACTCGGCCCGCGCACGTTCCACCTCCAAGCCTGCCGCTATCCGGGCAGGTCGCTCAGCGCGCGGGAAGGCCGGGCTTCTGCAGTTCCTGGGTGATCCGGTTCGCCTCCTCGAGGAGCAGCCGGCCGAGGAACTCCTGCCGCTCCGGCCGGAACCGGGGCTCGATCCCGGTCAGTGACAGTGCCCACGCCGGCCGGCCGGACCGGTCGAAGATCGCAGCTCCCATGCCCCAGCTGCCCTCGAGGATGAGTCCCGGATTGACCGCGTACCCGGTCGTGCGGGTCTGTTCGAGGTTCGAGCGGATGCCCGCCGCCGTGTGCGCCGGACCCCACGTTTCCGCGAGCGAACCGTCGAGCAGCGCCGTCACTTCCGGCTCTGGCAGGTAGGCGAGGATCGCGAGCCCGGCCGAGGCGACGCCGAGCGGGAACCGCACGCCTTCGTGCAGCACGAAGGACCGGATCGGGAAGCTGCCTTCCTCGCGAAGCAGGCAGACCGTCTCCGCGCCACGGCGGATGGAGAGGAAGGCACTCTCTCCGGTCTCCTCAGCGAGCCGGCGCAGGCTCGGCCGGGCAAGCTCCTCGATCGGGTATCGCTCGGCGGCGACGACCCCCATCACGAAGATCTCGGGTCCGTAGTGCCAGGTGTGCCGCACGGGATCGTGGTCGAGCAGCCCTTCGGCCGCGAGGGAGGCCAGCAGCCGGTGCACGGTCGGACGGGTCAGCCCGGAGTCGCGCACGAGATCGGAGATGAGGGCCCCGGCCGGTGCGCGGCCCACGAGCCGCAGCAAGAGGGCGATCCGGCCGGTGACCTGGGCGCCCTGCACGGCGCCGCCCGAAGCTTGTGCGGCATCCTTCGTCATGTGGGCCCCTCCGTGTCCATAATGTGGATGCCTGTGAGCCTAGTGTTCACGCTGTGGATGCGCAACAATATGATCGGTTTCTGGCGATTGACAGGCTCTTCGTTGCCCGGTTAGCATGGCCGTCAGTCAACGTGTCCACAGGGTGGACGCTGAGAATGCCCAATGATTGCTCAATGAGGAGACGACCATGTCCAAGGTTCTGGTGAGCGCGGCCGATGCACTCGGTGACGTGCTTCACGACGGGATCGTGCTCGCGGTGGGCGGTTTCGGCCTCTGCGGGATTCCCGCCGACCTGATCGACGCCGTGCGCGCATCCGGTGTGCGCGATCTCACCGTCGTCTCGAACAACATGGGCATCGACGGGATCGGCCTCGGCCGGTTGCTCGAAACCGGGCAGGTACGGAAGGTGATCGCGTCGTACGTCGGCGAGAACCGGCTGTTCGCCGAGCAGCTTCTCGCGGGCGAACTCGAGGTCGAGTTCAGCCCCCAGGGCACCCTCGCCGAACGGCTCAGGGCCGGGGGTGCGGGCATCCCCGCGTTCTACACAAAGACCGGGGTCGGCACCCTCGTGGCCGAGGGCAAGCCCCACGAGGTGTTCGACGGCATCCGCTACGTGCAGGAGCGCGGCATCGTCGCCGACGTCGCCCTCGTTCATGCCTGGCGCGCCGACACCGAGGGCAATCTCGTCTACCGGTACACGGCCCGCAACTTCAACCCGCTCGTCGCGACCGCCGGCGTTGTCACGATCGCAGAGGCCGAGCAGATCGTGCCGCGCGGTGCGATCGACCCGCACGACGTTGTGACGCCGGGCGTCTACGTGCAGCGCCTCGTCCAGGCGGATGCCCGCACCAAGCCGATCGAGCAGCGCACCGTGCGCGAGCTCCCGGTCGCGGTGCCCGCCTGAACTACCCCCAGCACATCCACCCGTTCGACACTCCCCGGGAGAACACCATGGCTTGGACCAGAGACGAGATGGCCGCGATCGCGGCCGGAGAACTGAAGGACGGCGACTACGTCAATCTCGGCATCGGGATCCCGACGCTCGTCGCCAACAACCTGCCGGAAGGCGTGTCGGTCACGCTGCAGAGTGAGAACGGGCTGCTCGGCATGGGCGCCTTCCCCTGGGCGGGCGACGAAGACGCCGACCTGGTCAACGCGGGCAAGCAGACCGTGACGATCCTGCCCGGCGGATCGATCTTCGACTCGGCGACCTCATTCGGGATGATTCGCGGCGGTCACGTCAAGGTCGCGATCCTCGGCGCGATGCAGGTGTCCGGCAGCGGGGACCTCGCCAACTGGACGATCCCCGGCAAGATGATCAAGGGAATGGGCGGCGCGATGGACCTCGTCGCGGGCACCCCGCGGGTCGTCGTGCTGACCGAACACGTGGCGCGGGACGGCGCCGCCAAGATCGTGACCGAGTGCAGCCTGCCGCTCACCGGCGTCCGGGTCGTGAACCGGATCATCTCCGACCTCGCCGTCTTCGACGTGACCGAGACCGGCCTCGTGCTGCGCCGCCGCGCCCCCGGGGTCACCGTCGAGGAGCTCCGCGCCTGCACCGAGCCGGACTTCACCGTTTCGGAGGCGGACGACTCCGCCGCCGACCCGCGCGCGGCATCCTTCGTCCCCCACGACACCGCAACCGACCAGAAAGCAGTGCGACTGTGAGCCTTCAGGAACAATTCGGCACCGACGTCCTCCTCGCCGGCTGGGGGCACAGTCGCTTCGGCAAGCTCAGCGACGACACCCTCGAGACCCTGATCGTGCAGGTCGCCGCCGAGGCGATCGCGAACTCCGGTGTCGACGCCGGCGAGATCGACGAGATCTACCTCGGCCAGTTCAACTCGGGGCTCGTCCCGCTCGCCTTCGCGTCCTCGCTCGCGCTGCAGACCGACCCTGCGCTCGCGTACGTGCCAGCCACCCGGGTCGAGAACGCCTGCGCCTCCGGCTCGGCAGCGTTCCAGCAGGGCGTCAAGTCCCTGCTCGCCGGCACCGCCCGCACCGTGCTCGTGATCGGGGCGGAGAAGATGACGGATGCCTCGTCCGAGCTCGTCGGATCGGCCCTACTCGGCGCCGACTACGATATGGCCGGGCAGCCGTCGACGACCGGGTTCGCCGGCCTCTTCGCGGTCGTGGCCGAGGCGTACGCCGAGCGCTACGGCGACGTCGGCGATGTGCTCGGCTCCATCGCGGCCAAGAACCACCGCAACGGCGTCGCCAACCCCTTCGCCCAGCTGCGCAAGGACCTCGGCGAGGACTTCTGCCGCACCGTCTCGGAGAAGAACCCGATCGTGGCCGGGCCGCTCCGCCGCACCGACTGCTCCCCGGTCTCCGACGGTGCGGCAGCGATCGTGCTCACAACCGGCGGCAGCGCCGGCGCCTCCCGCCGGTCGGGAGCCGCGACCGATCCCGTGCGGCTCACCGGCTTCGGCCAGGCCAACGACTTCCTGCCCGCCGCCCGCCGTGACCCCACGGCGTTCGCGGCCACCCGGATCTCGTTCGAACGCGCACTCCGGATGGCGGGCGTGGGACTCGACGAGCTCGACTTCGCCGAGGTGCACGACTGCTTCACGATCGCCGAGCTGATCATGTACGAGGCGATGGGACTCACCCCGCCCGGCGAGGGCCGCCGCGCCGTCGAAGAGGGCTGGGTATACCGCGGCGGCCGGCTCCCGGTCAACATCTCCGGCGGCCTCAAAGCCAAGGGCCACCCGGTCGGGGCGACCGGGGTGTCGCAGCACGTCGTCTCCGCGATGCAGCTCACCGGCACCGCAGGCGACATGCAGCTCGATGCGCCGCGCCGTGCGCTCGTGCAGAACATGGGCGGCGTCGGTGTCGCGAACTACGTGAGCGTGCTCGAGGCCGTCTGACCCGCCCGACCGCACGCC
>NZ_JASJVI010000077.1:0-19338 GCF_035019865.1 Cryobacterium sp. 10I5 | reverse complement strand
CCCCGGCCGGTATCGGTCGGGTGTCACGGTCACGGATGTCCGCGACCGCGGCGACCGCGTCGAGGTCGAGGTCGAGGAGGCCGGAACGCCCTTGGCGTTCACCGACGGAGGGGACGCCCCCGGATCGGTGAGCGACTCCCGGCCCGCACGATCCGTTCTCGAGGCCCGCTACGTTGTGGCCGCGGACGGCGCCCGCAGCCTGGTCCGCGCGCTCGCGGGCATCCGTGGGGTTGAGCGCGGCGGTGGCGACACCTACCTGATGAGCGACTACCCGGCGGGCGAGCAGGCATCCGAGCAGGCGGTGCTGTACTTCGAGCGCGGCGGCGTCGTCGAGTCGTTCCCGCTCCCCGGCGGGCGGCGGCGCTGGGTCGCGATGACGTCGTCCCTGCAACCGGATGCCTCCAGCCGTGACCTCGCCGAGATCGTCCGATCCCGCACGGGCGTGGTCCTGCCCTCGTCCGGGGCGTCGGTGAGTGCTTTCTCGGTGCAGCAGCGGCTGGCCGAACGTTTCGTCAGTGGACGGATCGTGCTCGTCGGCGACGCCGCGCACCAGATCAGCCCGATCGGCGGGCAGGGCATGAACCTCGGCTGGCTCGACGGGCTCCTGCTCGCGCCGGCACTCGCGCGCGCCATCAGGGAACCGGACGCCGCGGCATCCGTGCTCTCGGACTACGACCGTCGCCGACGCCGCAGCGCCCGGATAGCCGCCCGGCAGGCCGGCTTCAACATGATGATGGGCCGGCCGGCCACGGGCCTGCGCCTCCGCCTGCGCAACGGTCTCGCGCGCACCCTCGCCGTGCCGCCGGCGAGTGCCGTGCTCGCGAGCGCCTTCACGATGCGCTGGCTCTAGCCCGCACCGCACCAGCCCGCACCACCCAGCCCGAGTCCCACGAGCCCGACGAGGCATAACTTCTGCACATTCTGAGGCCGGCCGGCGGCTGCCCCGTAATTCCGCGGCAGCAACCGGAGTCGTCCGGAATGTGTAGGAATTATGCCCGGGGCTGGCGGGGGAGGATCGTGACCGCGCCCAGGAGGGCCGGGGTGATCGGGGTCGAGGCGACCACGCCGGTCTCGCGGTCGGGGGCGAGGCCGAGCACGGTCCCGAGCACGGAGATCGCCGCCGCCGCAGACCAGGCCTGCGGGCGGCACGCCGCAGGGTACGGCACCGGCGCCGACACGGCCGAGGGCGAGTCACCGGAGTGGAGCTCGGGCATCCGGTAGCCGAAGGATTCGGCGGCCGCGAGCAGGCCGTCGATCAGGATGCCGGCCTCGGCGCCGAACCCGGCGCGGCCGAGCCCGGAGATGGCGATCGCGGTGTCGTGCGTCCAGACCGAGCCGCCGTGGTAGCTCAGCGGCCAGTAGCCGGTCGAGTCGGTCGACATCGTCCGCAGGCCGAAACCGGAGTTGAGTTCGGGCGAGACGAGGCGGGCGGCGACGAGCGCCGATTCCTCGGCGTTGAGCAGGCCGGTCCCGAGCAGGTGGCCGATGTTGCTCGTGACCGTGTCCACCGGACGCTTGTGCGCGTCGAGCGCGACCGCCGGGTAGCGCCCCTCGGGAGAGTCGATCCAGAAGGATGCCCGGAACCGGTCCTGCAGGTTCGTCGCCCAGGTGCGCCACTCGTCGGCGCCGGGGCGACCGAAAGCCTCGAGCAGCTCGGCTCCGCCGATCGCCGCCTGGTACGCGTACGCCTGCACCTCGCAGAGTGCGATCGGCCCTTCGGCGAGGGTGCCGTCGCGCCACTGGATCGAGTCGCCGGAGTCCTTCCAGCCCTGGTTGGCGAGGCCGTGCCCGGTCTCGTCGACGTAGGAGAGGAACCCGTCATCGTGGCTGTCGCCGGAATCGCGCATCCAGCCGAGTGCCGCCTCGAGGTGGGGCAGCAAATCCGCGACCTCGGCGTCGGGGAGGCCCCAGTGCCAGGCGTCGTTCAGCAGGCAGATCCAGAGCGGCGTGGCGTCGACTGTGCCGTAGTAGAGCGGCGGCAGGTTCAGGCTTTCACCGGGCATCGAGAACGCGCCCGGCCTCAGCTCGTGCATGATCTTGCCCGGCTGCTCGGCCGTCTCGGGGTCTGAGACGGTGCCCTGCAGGCTCGCGAGCAGACGGAGTGTCGAGCCGGCGATGTCGGTGCCGAGCGGCAGCAGGAACCGGGCCGCCCACAGCGAGTCGCGCCCGAACAGGGTGAAGAACCACGGCGCCCCCGCGGCGAGGAAGGGCTCATCCGGCTGCGCCGTCGTCGCCATCCGCAGCCCGCTGAGGTCGTCGAGGGCGCGCTGCACCCAGCGGCCGAGCCGGGCGTCGCCCGAGTGCACGGTCACGCCGTCCCATTCGGGCAGGCCGCCGGCCGCCTGGACCACGGTTGCCGAGTGGTCGACGTCGACGGTCCATTCCACGGTCGCGCTGCCGTGCGCGGGCACCTCGACCGCCCAGCTCGCCGCGACGATCGGTGCGGCGGCATCCGCGTCGGCTCGGTGCGCCCCGCCCGCGGCCGACCAGGGTGTCTGGGCGAGCGTCGCGTCGCTGCCGAACCGCAGCAGGGCGGTCACGTTCAGGGTCGACAGGCGGATGCCGTCGGCCAGGGTCTCGACGTCGACGACGGGAGTCTCCGGCAGGTCCGCCGTGGGGAACGCACGCCGGCTCTCGGGGCCGGCGAGCCCCGCCTTGACGGTCTGCATGTCCGAGAAGTCGGGGTGCACCCGCAGGGCGATCGTGGTCGAGACGGTGTGGTCGAGGCCGGAACGGATCGTGATGCGCTCCCGCATCCGCCCGGCGGTCACGGTGCGCGTCACTTCGAGCCGCAGCCGCGGATCGGCCGTGGCGTCGTCGAGGTGCCGCAGCAGCGACGTGAAGGTCACTTCTCCCGAACCGCGCCCGGCCCGGGCGATCGCCTCGCCGCGTTCCCCGCCGACCGAGACGTCCCACTCCGACAGCACCCGGGTGTCCGCGTGGTACAGGCCGTGGATCGGCAGTTCGGTGCGCCCGTTGGGAAGCGACCACGCCTGGGTGGGGGCGGCGAGGATGATGGTCGAATCGTGGAGCAGGGGCTGGACCGGATGGCCGATGACGGACTGGGGGGACACGGGCGTCGAGATCAGGGACTGGGAAAGCATAAGGAAGGAACGACTCCTGGATTGAAG
Organism: Cryobacterium sp. 10I5; assembly: GCF_035019865.1. Taxonomy (NCBI): domain Bacteria; kingdom Bacillati; phylum Actinomycetota; class Actinomycetes; order Micrococcales; family Microbacteriaceae; genus Cryobacterium; species Cryobacterium sp. 10I5. Next base: position 16,207 of record NZ_JASJVI010000077.1, on the reverse strand, counting down.
CGGATGTCCACAGGGGGACGGGGAAGGGTGGCCGGCCGGCCGGAGATTACTCCTTGACGGCGCCGTCGGTGGTGTTCATGATCCGTTTCTGGAAGATGAAGAACATCACCGCGACCGGGATCGTCATGATCGCCGCGGCGGCGAGCTTGAGCGGATACTGGGTGCCCTGGCTGAGCTCCCCGGAGGCGAGCGAAGCGACGCCCTTGGTGAGCGTCGTCAGCTCGGGCGACTGAGTCGCAACGATGAAGTGCGAGAGTTCGTTCCACGAGCCCTGGAACGACAGGATGACGATCGTGATCAGGGCGGGTCTCGCCATGGGCAGCACGATCGACCAGAACACCCGGAAGGTGCCTGCCCCGTCGATGCGGGCCTGTTCCTCGACGCTCGCGGGGATCGATTCGAAGAAGTTCTTCATGATGAAGACGCCGGCGGCGTCGGTGAGGAGCGGCACGATCATGCCGACGTAGGTGTCGTAGATGCCGATCTGGTTGATCACGAGGAACTTCGGGATCAGGAGCACGACGCCGGGCACGCTCATGACGGCGATCAGGCCGGCGAAGATGACCGTCCGGCCGCGGAACTGCAACCGGGCGAGGGCGTAGCCGGCGAGCGAGTTGAAGAACACCCGCCCGAGCGTCACGAAGATCGTGACGATCGCGGAGTTCTTGAACCAGACCGGGAAGTCCGAGTTGAGGAACAGCTTTTCGTACGCCGCGGTCGACCAGGTCTGCGGGAGCAGCGAGATGGGATTGCTCGCCGCCTCGACATCCGTCTTGAACGAGGTCGCGACCTGCACCAGGAACGGGGCGATGTAGATGATCGCGAGCACGGTGAGGATCGCGTACATCAGTGACCGGCCCGCGACGGCGCGGGTGGGGAGCTGTGGCCTGCTCAGTGAGCGCAGCCGACGCGAGGGCGACGGCGGGGTGGGTGTCTTCGTCGAGACCGTGGCGGTCATCGGGTGCCTCCGGTCGTGTCGGGCGCGTGGGAATCGGGGTCGGAACCGGAACCGGAGCCGGGCGAGCCTGCGCCTGGTCCGGTCAGGGCGGATGCGGCGACGACGGTCGCGGTCGCACCGTTCGCGACCGACAGGTACGGCCGCATCCGCCTGTTCGAGACGGACCGTTCCCGCAGCACCCAGCGCTGGAAGAGGGTGAAGAACACGATGATCACGAAGAGGATGAACGCGATCGCGGCGCCCTGGCCCCAGGCCTGGTTGTTGAATGCCGACTGGTAGGAGAGGAAGGCGGGCGTGAGGGTGGTCTTGCCGGGTGCGCCCTTGGTGCCGGTGTAGATCTGGTCGAAGACCTGCCAGCTGCCGATGAGCCCGAGGGTGAGCACGGTGAACAGGGTCGGGCGCAGCTGGGGGAGGGTGACCTTCCAGAAGCGCTGCCAGCCGTTGGCGCCGTCCATCATCGCGGCCTCGGTGACTTCGCCGCTGAGGTTCTGCAGCGCGGCGATGAAGAGCAGCATGAACGTGCCGCTCGTGGTGAACACGGCCATCAGGATGAACGCCGTCATGGCGACAGAGGGGCCGGCGAGCCAGTCCCACCAGGAGACGCCGAGGAAGGATCCGTCCGTGAGGGCGGCGGGGCCCTGGGTCACCCCGAAGAGCTGCAGGAAGTTGTGCAGGATGCCGCTCGGGTCGTTGAACCAGTTCGGCCCGTTGATGCCGATGAACGAGAGCAGCTTGTTGACCGCGCCCGTCGAGCTGAACAGGAACAGCCAGAGCACGGTGATCGCCACCGAACTCGTCACCGAGGGGAAGTAGAACGAGGTGCGGAAGAAGCCGCGGCCGCGGAGGATCTGCCGGTTGACGAGCACGGCGAGGAGGAGGGAGAGGGCGGTCTGGACCGGGACGACGAGCACGACGTACCACGCGTTGTTGCGCAGTGCCGTGCCGAAGTCCTGTTCGGCCAGACCGCCCCCGTTCAGCAGGGTGGAGTAGTTGTCAAAGCCGACGAACTTCACGTTGCCGCCGAAGGGGCTGCCGCGGCCTCCCCAGTCGGAGAAGCTGACCCAGAGTGCCATGAGCACAGGGACGACGAGGAACATCCCGAGCAGGATGATCATCGGGGCGGTGAAGAGCCACCCCGAGGCGGCCTCGCCGCCCCGGATTCCGGAGCGGCGAGACGTGCGTGCGGGCTTCGACATGTCGAACTACTTCAGCAGCGCTTCGAGGTTCTTCTGGGCTGCGTCGAGGATCTGCTGGGGATCGCCCGTCTTGAGGGACTCGAGCTTGGAGTTCAGCTCGGTCACGACATCCGCTGAGCCCTTCGCGGTCGGCGTGCCGACGGCGTAGTCAGCGCCGTTGAGGAACGGGACGAGCACCGGGTTGGCGGCCTTCCAGTCGGATGCGGCGGACTTGATCGACGGCATCGGGCCGAAGGCTGTGGAGAAGGCCAGCTGGGAGTCCTTGCTGGTCAGCTGCTCGACGAGCTTGAGCGCTGCGGCCTGGTTGGGGCTGTCCGTGGCGATGCCCCAGCAGTTGGTGAACTGCATGGTGCCCTTGCCTGCGGGGCCGGCCGGGAGTTCGGCGACCGTGTACTTCACGCTCGGGTAGTCGCTCGACATGGCGCCGGTGATCCAGTTGCCCTCGATCGTCATGGCCGCAAGCTGCTTGCCGAAGGCCTCGCCGCCCCAGCCCGCTCCCACGTCCTTGGCGTACTTCAGCACGCCGTCGTTCAGGAGCTTCTTGACCTCGGTGAGACCGGCGACGGCCTCTGCACTGTTCGCGGTGGCCTTGGAGCTGTCCTCGTTCATGAGGTTGCCGCCGGCCTGCGCCATGAAGGCGCCGGCACGGGCGTATTCGCCGCCGATGGCGAGGCCGACCTGGTCGGGCGTGGTCAGCTTCTTGGCTACGGTTTCGAGCTGGTCCCAGGTCGTGGGGATGTCGGCGTCGGTGAGTCCGGCCTTCGCCCAGGCATCCGTGTTGATCACGAGGCCCAGCGTGGAGAAGTCCTTCGGGGCGCAGTAGAACTGGCCGTCGTAGGTGAAGGACTTGACGAGGCTCGGGTAGAAGTCGTCCTTGTTGGCGAGGCTGTCGCCGTAGGCGAGCAGGGAACCGTTCGATGCGTAGCCGGCGAGGGCATCCGTCGACAGGTAGAAGACGTCGGCCGGCTTCTTGGCCGCGAAGCCCTGGGCGAGCTGCTGGTTGAGGTCGCTCGCGACGGAGACGGTGGCCTTCGTTCCGCTCGAGGACGCCCAGGATGCGACGGCCGTGTTGACGGCCTTCGTCTCGGCGTCGCCGCTCGAACCGATCAGGACGGTGAGGCTCTTGCTCGAGTCGCTCGTGAGAGCGGCCGCCGAGCCGGTCGAGCCGGACGTGGTGCCGCCGAAGCTCGAGCTGCAGCCCGTGAGGGCAAGCGCTCCAGCCATGGTCAGGCCGGCCCCGATCATCCAGCGGGAAGTGCGTCGTTGCATTTTCTTCTCCTAAAGTCGCGCCGCAGTGCGCGTTTGCTTGTGTGAGAACGACGATAGCCGGTTTCATTTGATCGATCAAACTTTTTCTTTGATCGATCAAATTCTGTGATCCAATCCACGCGCTAGTCTGTTTTTATCGTTCCACGCACGAAGCCTGTGCTCGTGGCGCAACCGGGAGGGAGGCATCATGGGTGAGTTCCCCACCGTGACCGACGTGGCACGCGTGGCCGGGGTGTCCCGGCAGACCGTCTCCAACGTGATGAACACCCCGGGGATCGTGAAGCCGGACACGCGCGCCCGGGTCGAGGCGGCCATCACGGCGCTCGGCTACCGCCCGCATGCCTCGGCCAGGCGGCTGCGCACCCGGCGCAGCTCGACGATCGGCATCCGCCTCGACCCGATGATCGACGGCATCTCCGGCTCGGTACTCGACCGGTTCCTGCACGCCCTGACCGAGCAGGCCGACGCCCGCGGGCTGCGCGTGCTCCTGTTCACCGCGACGAGCCCCGAGGACGAGATCGACCAGTTCCGCCGCCTGAACGACGGGGCGGATGTCGACGGTTTCGTGTTGACGTCGACGACCGCCGACGACCCGCGCACCGCCTGGCTGCTCGAACAGGGCATCTCGTTCGTGACGTTCGGCCGGCCCTGGCAGGGGAGCGATTTCACCGACCCGAGCCACCTCTGGGTCGATGTCGACGGTCACGCGGGCCTCTACGCCGCGACGCGGGCCCAGCAGGACGCGGGCGCGAGGCGGATCGCCTACATCGGCTGGCCGAGCCCGTCCGGAACCGGGGACGACCGCCGCCGCGGCTGGCACGAGGCCATGCTCGAGCGGGGTGACGTCTCCGCGGAGGAGCTCGCCTGCCTCGAGGTGATCACGACCGACGGGGTCGACCAGGGCGCGGCGGCCATGCAGCAGCTCGCCCGCACGGCCGGCGGCATCGACGCGGTGCTCTGTGCGAGCGACGCGCTCGCCCTCGGGGCGATGATCGCCAACCCGACCCGGGTGCCGGTCACGGGGTATGACAACACGCCCATCGCGGCGGCCATCGGGCTCTCGAGCGTCGACCAGCCCGTCGACGAGGTCGCGGCAGGCGTGCTCGAGCTGCTCACCGGCGAATTCGAGGGGCGGGTGTCCCACGCGCCCGATTCCGCTTCGCCGCGCTACCGGATGGTCACCCCGCGGCTTGTCACCCGGCAGTTCGAGGCCATTCCGCGGGATTCCGTGCCCGTGAACGCCCTCGTCGGCGAGGCCTCGCGCTGAGTTGCGGAGAAGACACCTTCGCGCGGCCGGGGAACGTGTTTTGTCCGTAACTCAATCCGATCCGGCCGCACACACCGCCGGGCATTCCCCGCGGCGGCGCTAGCATGACGCCATGACCCTGCCGATCGTCGACCCGCCCCTCCCCACGCTCGTGCGGACCGGCATCCCCGCTGCCTGGAACCTCAGCGGCCGCACCGCCCTCATCACCGGGGCGGGCAGTCCGAGCGGCATCGGCTTCGCCGCCGCACGGATGCTGGGCGAGCTCGGCGCCCGGGTAGTGGTCACCGCCACGACGGAGCGCGCCCACGACCGCGCCCGCGAACTCGTCCGTCTCGGAATCCCGGCGACGGGTATCGTGTGCACCCTCGACACGGAAGCCGGTGCCGCCGTGCTCGCCGCCGGGCTTGCCGCGTCCCGGCTGACCCCCACGATCCTGGTGAACAACGCCGGCATGATCGCCGTCGGAGACGCCGAGATGCTGCACGGCGATATCACCAGCACCCCGACCGACGAGTGGGAGCGGAGCCTCGCGATCAACCTCTCGACCGCCTTCCATGCCACCCGCACCGTGATCGAGTTCATGCGGGAGGCCGGATGGGGGCGCATCGTCACCGTCTCGAGCGTGACCGGCCCGGTGATGGCGGCCCGCGGCGACCTCGCATACGCAACGGCCAAGGCGGGCCTCGCCGGCCTGACGCGCGCGCTCGCCGTGGACGAGGCCTGGCTCGGCATCACCGCGAACGCGGTTGCTCCCGGCTGGATCGAGACCGGTTCCCAGCTGCCGAGCGAGGCCACCGAAGGCGCGCTCGTCCCGGCCGGACGCAGCGGAACGGCCGCTGAGGTCGCATCCGCCATTGCGTGGCTGGCTTCACCCGGCGCGTCGTACGTCACCGGCCAGACGATCGTCGTCGACGGGGGCAACAGCGTGGCGGAGGAGCGGCGCTGACGGGCACAGTGCCGATGACCGTGCGGCGCCGGTCGGCCACGGAGCCCAGACGAACCGCGCAGTGCAGTTGAATGGGGGAGTGATCCCTGCACCGAATCCCGCCGCCCTCCCCGCGCAGAGCCTCGTCCTCATTCCCCTCCTCCGGGCAGACCTCGAGGCGGCGCACTATTCCGTCGCGACCCTGAGCGGACTCTGGGGCCCCGAAGCGGATGCCGCGCTCCGCCGCAACCAGCGGGTCCCCGCCCTGCGGGCCCTCGCGGCCCTCCGCGGCAGGCTCGGTCGCGACGAACCCTCGGCGACCCTCGCGCAGCTCTTCGTGCTCGGACTCCCGGTGACCCGCGGCGCCCTGTCGGCGGCGCTCCCGAGCCTCGGTGCGGCCGGTGCCGTCACGCTCGGGCTCGTCGCCCGGGTCGGCGATGACGACGAGCGCGGCGACGACGCCGCTGCCGAAGTCTTCCCCGACGATGCACCCACCGTCGAGAACACCCTGCTCCGCCCGCTCGTCGAACTCCGCCCGTACAGCTTCGTGGACGCCCACGGGGCCGGCAGCTGGTGGATCACCTCCGACCTGGGCGAGCTCGTACTCGGGCACGCGCTCGGCGAGAGCCATGTGCTCGGCGTCGGTGGGGCATCCCTCACCCTGAGCGGACTGCTGCTGCCGAACCAGGTCGACACCGCGCTCGACCTCGGCACCGGCTGCGGTATCCAGGCCCTGCACGCCTCCCGTCACGCCCGTCACGTCGTCGCGACCGACATCTCCGTGCGTGCGCTTGAGCTCGCAGCCCTCAACGCGGCGCTCAACGGCGTGACGAACATCGAATTCCGGCTCGGCAGCCTGTTCGAACCGGTCGCGGGGGAGCGCTTCGACCACATCATCTCCAACCCGCCCTTCGTGATCACGCCGCGCGCAGAGGGCGTGCCGAGCTACGAGTACCGCGACGGCGGCCTCGTCGGCGACGCCCTCGTCGAGTCCGTCGTGCGCGGAGCCACGGGGCACCTCACCCCGACCGGCGTCGCCCAGCTCCTCGGCAACTGGGAGTACCGCGCCGGCCAGGACGCCTTCGACCGTCTCGCCGGCTGGCTCGAGCCCGCCCCTGCCCCCGTCGACCCGAACCAATTCGACGGAGATTTTGCCGAAAAGACACCGGGAAAGCCGTTTTCGGCCCCTGTTGCGGGCACATCTCCGTCGAATTCGTCAGGGGCCGCGCCGGCCCTCGACGCCTGGATCATTGAGCGCGAGGTGCAGTCGCCCGAGCTCTACGCCGAGACGTGGATTCGTGACGGGGGCACCCGGCCGGGTACGGCCGACTTCGACCGCCTCTACGATGCCTGGCTCGACGACTTCGCGGCCCGGGGCGTGACTCAGGTGGGCTTCGGGTTCCTGCTGCTCCGCCGCCCGGACGCCGACCGGCCCGCGTCGATACCCCGGCTGCGGCGCCTCGAACGCCTGCACGGCGGCCTCGGCCACAACCCCGACGGAATCGGCAGCCACCTCGCCGCCTGCCTCGCCGCCCACGACTGGCACGCGGCGTTCCCGGATGACGACCTGGTCTACGCGACCCTGACCGTTGCCTCCGACGTCACCGAGGAGCGCCACTTCTGGCCAGGCCAGGAAGACCCGACCCTGCTCACCCTGGACCAGGGCAGCGGATTCGGCCGGTCGGTGTCGCTCGACACCGCGCTCGCCGCGCTGATCGGGGCCTGCGACGGCGAACTCGCGGTCGGCGCGATCGCCGGCGCGCTCGCCGAGCTGCTCGAGGTCTCCGAGCGCGACCTCACCGCCGAACTCCTCCCGCGCGTGCGCGAACTCCTCGACGACGGCTTCCTGCTCCCGCCCGAACTCCGCGCCTGACCGCAGACCCGACGCCCGCGCTCGTTTCGGCAGCCCGCGCTCGCGCCCGCGCCGGTTTTCGCACGCCGCGCCCGAAACGGCGCTAACGGCCTGCCGAAACCGGCGCGGCGGCGGCACACGACCGCCGGTTCCGACCCCTGCGGTAGTTTGGAAGGTACCGGCTTCGTTCGGAGAGGAGGACGTGAGTGACACCCGACGCGCGGAACGCCATGAAACGTCGCACCTTCCTCATCGGCGTCACCGGTCTCTCGACCCTCGTTCTCACCGCGTGCGTGTCCCCGGCCCCGCGGCCGAGCGCATCCGCCACCGCCACGTCGACCCCCGGACCGACGCCCACCGTCTCGCCCGTGCCGAAACCCGCGCAGATGCGTCGCACCTCATGGTCGGCGGACCCCTTCGCCCGCGGTTCGTACAGCTTCGCCGCCGTCGACTCCACGCCCGAGCAGCGCACCGCGCTCGCCCAGCCCGTGCTCGACCGGGTCTTCTTCGCCGGTGAGGCGACCGCGATCGACGCTCCCGGAACCGTGCAGGGCGGTCGCGACAGCGGCCTCCGCGCGGCCCGCGAGATCATCGCCGCCGCAAAGCCCGGCGAACGCATCGCCGTGATCGGCGCGGGCATCGCCGGGCTCAGCGCCGCGCGCATCCTCAAGGACGCCGGCTTCGACGTCGTCCTCGTTGAGGCCCGCGACCGCATCGGCGGCCGCATCGACACCGTCAACGACAAGAAGTGGCCCTTCCCGGTCGAACTCGGCCCCTCCTTCGTGAGCCACAGCGGCACCACGTCCCTCGACGAGGAGTTCACCCGCCTCGGTATCGCGACCGCCCCCTTCCCGACCGCGAGCGAGACCCGCACCGACACCGGAATCGTCGTCGCGGTGCCCGACACCGGCGAGAAGGCCGTCGCAACCGCGCTCGCCTGGGCCACGAACCAGGCCAGCGACATGTCCGTGCACGGGGCGCTCGATGGCTCGGGCGCGAGCACATTGTCCACAACGGATGCCGCCAACGGCGTTTCCGACGCCGACTGGCTCGCGTTCCGGGTCGCCACCGTTCTCGATATCGACGCGGGCGCATCCATTGACCAGCAGTCGGGCTGGTACACGAGCGCGGACGCCGGCGCGAACGACGAGCGGATCGTGCTCGGCGGATATGCCGGCCTACTCACCAAGGCGGCCGAGGGGATCGACCTTCTCGACTCGAGCGTCGTCACCAAACTTGCATACAGGGACACCGGGGTGAGCTTGCGCCTGGGCACGGGGGAGTCGCTCTCCGCCGACCGGGTCATCGTCACGGTTCCGCTCGGGGTGCTCAAGTCCGGGGTGCTCGAATTCGACCCCGCGCTCCCGTTCGCGCACCGTGGTGCGATCGCCGACATCGGCATGGGTACCCTCGACAAGGTCTGGCTTCAGTTCGACGAGCCCTTCTGGAGCACGACGGCCCCGCTCTGGACCACGGTCGGCGGGGACGAGGACTTCCGGGTCTGGATCAACATGATGCCCCTCACCGGGGAACCCGTGCTGGTCGGACTCGTCGCCGGGGACACGGCGCTCCGGCTCGCGGGGGTCGACGACGCCACGGTGCTCGCCGCCGCACTGCGCGGACTGACTCCGTTCTACGTGCCCCCGACGCCGAGCCCGACCCCGACGCCCGCCGGATAGCAAAGGCCGCCAAGCTCGCGCTGCGGCCACGAACCGACGCCTCAGGAACCCCGCTTCGGGCCCGAAACAAACCCATAAAGTCAATCCCGAGTATTTCTCATCAAACGGTGTAGACTTTGCCCAATGTCTAGTCGCTGAAAATCTCCGGGGCGTGCCGGGATTTCATGCAGGTGCGGTCCGCCGTTGTGCAGCTCCCCAAGGTTTAGTCGTTCCCGGGTAGACGTTGCCGATGGCCGCCTCTCGGGCGGGTTGCGTACAGCGGTGGTTATGCCCACAATGTACACATTTCGTGCCGTCGGCCACTCCAGTGCGGTCGCCGCTCGGGTGCCCCGGCCACAGTCGCGACTTCTCGTCCCCTGTTTGACCGCGTGATTGATCGTGCCTCATGGAAACACTGCTGGACCAAGAGCTGGACAGCCTGCTCGACTTCGATTCCGACCTTGCCTGCGAGGGTTCCCACCATGGCCGCGGCCTGAGTGGTCACCAGCCGACCGCTCCCGGTGCATACATGGTCATCTCGCCGTGCTGCGGCCCGAAGGTCGTGCAGTGCTCTCCGCGGGTGATCGCGATGCAGCACTCCGGCGTGCTCTACTGCGGCGCCTGCCGCAGCGAACACCTCACCGTCGAATACACCTTCATCCCGCTCTAACCCGCCCCGCGCCCGTGCCCGCGGTCGTCCCGCAGCCGGCATCACTCCTGCACATTCCGGCCGCCGACCTCGGCACCCCCTGCGGAAAGACGGGCAAGCTCCCGGCCCGCCCGGAAATTTGCAGGAGTTATGCCGTGGGGAGGGGCGGGAGTGGGGGCGTGAGGCCCCGCCAGCCGCGGGACGACCACGTCAGCAGGGCCGCGATCCCGGTGAAGAGCGCGACGGCGACGATACAATACAGCACGGTCTCGAGCGGGCCGCTGACCTGCTTCGGGTCGAGGAAGAAGTAGGGATACCAGCGCACGAGGGCGCCCCGGATCAGGGTGAACGCGCCCCAGACGCTCGGCACCAGCATGACCCAGGCGAGCGTCGTCCACGGGAGCCGGGCCTTGCCGGTGTCGGTGAGCCAGTCGACGAGCGCGATCCCGGGGATCCAGAAGTGCAGCAGCTGCGTCGACCACGGCACCTCCATCGTGTAGGCCCGCGACGAGGACTGGATCACGATGGCGAGGAACACGATGCCCGAGACGATCATGTAGGTCGTGACGAGCAGCCGGATCCAGTCGAGCCAGGGCGGGTCGACCTCCCGGCGCAGGGCGACGATCCCCGCGGCGATGAAGACGCCCACCGCGGCGATGGCACTCTGCACGGTGAAATAGCTGAAGTAATTGTAGACAATGAAGCTCTTGAACCCGAGGATGTAGCCGAAGTACCCCAGCAGCGCGAGCACCTCGGCGCCGGCGAGCACGAGCCTCAGAATCCCGACGATCTGCCGCCGCGGGGAGCGACCCGGCGAGAGATCCGCGTTGCGCCGCGCGACGCGCCTCAGGGAGAGCCGCGCTTTGCCCGGGCGCGCCGGGAGAACCGCGGCGAGCGACCCGGTCGGGTCGTCGGTGCGGGCGGGACGATCTGCACGCGCGCACATGCTTCCACGCTACGCCAGCGGGCAGGTCACTCGATCCGAAAGCCGTCGTCGCCGCGATCCGGCAGGTCCTCCACGTGTACGGTGTCGACCTGCGCAGAGGGCGGCCCGCGTCGCAGCCAGTCGAGCATCCGGTCGACGGATGCCGCCGGCCCCTCCACCTGCACCTCGACCGAGCCATCCCTGTGGTTACGCACGAATCCCGCCAGCCCGAGTCGCCGCGCCTCGACCTGCGCGTAGTACCGAAACCCCACCGCCTGCACGATCCCGCGCACCACCGCCTGTTTGCGAACCATCCCCCCAGTGTGCTCCGATCGGCCGTTCCCGGCACCGTCCCTTTCGTGAGGTGTCGCACATCGAGGTCGTGAGGTGTCGCAAATCGAGGTTCCAGCGCCCCACGAAGGTCGATTTGCGACACCTCACGGGGCTACACTCGGCTCTCGCTTCGAGGAAGGACTCATGGTTCGCGAGCGTCCCGATCTGGGGGGACGCCGAATTGCGTCCCGCTTGCTACGTTGGGAGCGCCGAGCCGCCCGAGACCGGCCCGGGGAGTCACGTGAGCTGGACAACCGTACGGATCTCGCACGCACTCATCACGCTGGCGCTGACCGCGACCGCGTTGGCCGCTCCCGCGATGACCGCCCACGCGTCGGCCGCGCACGCACTGACAGCGCGCGCCGCCGACCCGCCGTACGCCCTGCCCGCCCAACCGCTCTTCGTCTTCGCGGCGTATTTCGCGGTCGTGCTGCTGAGCGTCGTCCTGCCGTTTGCGGGGTCCTTCGTGGTTTTCGAGGTCCTTCAGCTCTGGGTGGCCCGGCGCCGCGGCCGCGCGGAGCCCGACCTGCGGACGCTCTTGCTCACCACATTTTTCGCGGTGGCGCTCGGAGCCATCGGCGTGTTGCTGCTGCGATTCGGCCTGAGCGGCGTGCCGCCCGAGTCCGGCATGGCCGCGAGCCTCGGCGGGTTCTCCCAACGACTCCTGATCGTGTTCGCCCCGCTGGCCGTCGTCGTCCTGGTGCTCCGCGCACTGATCGACCGCCGCCGCCCGCCGAGCTGACCGCCGTCGCTGACGCCCGCCCGCCGAGCTGACTGCCGTCGCTGACCGCCGTCGCTGACTCCCGCCCGCCGAGCTGACCGCCGTCGCCGAACGCCGTCGCTGACTGCGGTCCGCGACCGGAGGACGGCGGCCATCGTCGCCGGTTGCCGCCAAGCTGACCGCCAAGCTGACCGCCGAGCTGACCGTCGCCGAACGCCGAGCCGGCGCATCCGCCGCACGACGCGCCCGCGGATGCCTGCGGCCTAGACGACCGCGACGGGTGCGGTTATCGTGCCCAGATCACCCGGCAGCCGCCTGGTGCGCAGACCAGAACCCGAAACGGAGTTGACATGGACGCACTGACCGCACCGGAACGAGCCGAGGTCGACCGAGCGAACGAGTCGGGCCTGCGTCCGGTCGTGTTCGTGCACGGCCTCTGGCTGCTCTCGAGCAGCTGGGACCGCTGGCGCGGCCGCTTCGAGGCAGCCGGCTACACGACGATCGCCCCCGGCTGGCCCGACGACCCCGAGAGCATCGAGGAAGCCAAGCGCGACCCCGAGGTCTTCGCCCACAAGATGATCGCCCAGGTCACCGACCACTACCTCGACGCCATCAACGACCTCGACATCGCACCCGCGATCGTCGGGCACTCCTTCGGCGGGCTGATCGCCCAGCGCCTGGCCGGTGAGGGTGTCTCCGCGGCAACCGTGGCAATCGACTCCGCACCGTTCCGGGGCGTATTGCCGCTGCCGGCATCCGCCCTCAAGTCGGCGTCGCCGGTGCTCCTCAACCCGGCCAACGCCGGCCGGGCCGTCTCGCTCACCTTCGAGCAGTTCAGCTACGGCTGGGCCAACGCCCTCGACACCGACGAGGCCCGAGCGCTCTACGACACGTACCATGTCGCCGCATCGGGCGTGCCGCTGTTCCAGGCTGCGACCGCCAACCTCAACCCGTTCACCGAGGCGCGGGTCGACACGAAGAACCCCGAGCGCGGACCGCTGCTCATCATCGCGGGGGACAACGACAACACCGTGCCGCTCGCGATCTCGAACGCGATCTACAAGCAGCAGAAAAAGAACCCGGGGCTGACCGAGATCGTCGAGGTACCGAATCGCGGCCATTCGCTCACGATCGACCACGGCTGGGAGGAGGTCGCCGACCTCGCCATCGACTTCGTCCAGAAGCACGACTAGAGCGGGCTCACCCTAGAGCGGGGGTCAGCTGCACAAACGGGGTGGGGCAGCGGATGCCGCGGCTCGCTAGTATCAGTCCGGGGGAGCAATCATATGGTCGACAAAAGCACAATCGATCCGGGCAGCATTGACGACGGTCGCGTTGAGAACGAGGGCATGCGCCGCCGGTTCGCCGCTCAGGCCATCATCGACAAACTGCTCCGCCAGCAGGGCGCGCACCCGCATCGCACCCGTCTCGCCCGCTTCCTCGGCCGGTCCCCGCTCGGCGGCAATGCCCTCGGCTGGTACCGCGGCGCGCAGGGCGAACTCGCCGTCGGCGCACTGCTCGCCCAGTTGCCGCCGGAGTGGGCCGTCTTCCACGGGCTTCCCGTCGGAGTGAACGGCTGGGACATCGACCACGTCGTCGTCGGTCCCGGCGGCGTCGTCACCATCAACACCAAGCAACACCGCGGCTTGCCGGTGCGGGTCGTCGGCGACGACGTCACCGTCGGGGACCGGGCGGTGCCCTACCTCGAACACGCCGCCTTCGAGGGCGAACGCATTGACACGCTCCTGCGGGCCTACCTCGACTTCGCCGTCCCGATCCACCCCGTGCTCGCCTTCGTCGGGCCGAAGGGCGTCGCCCGCGGCGGCCCGGAGAACGCGGTCACCGTGCTCGACGCCGCCGACCTCGTATCGTGGCTCACGGCCCTCCCGCGCGTGCTCGCACCGCTCGAACGGTTCCAGGTGATCGCCCTGCTCGACGACCCCGCGAGCTGGGCAGAAACCGTACCGGTCGGCACGGGCGACGGCCTGATGGAGCGTTTCACCGTGCTCGACAACCAGATGCGCTCGGCACGGCTGCAGCGTCTCGTGCTCGCCCCCCTCGAGGTCGTCGTCGGGCTCGGACTCTCCATCTACCTGGTCTCGAACCTCGGCATCGTCCTGGTCAGCGCTTTTTCTGGCGTCGGTCGCTGACTCGGCACCTCCGCGGGTCCGCACCCTGCACCGGAGACCGGCTCGCCGCCCGCGCCGCCCCCAGTTCGCGGTGCATCCTGCGTCACACCGCGTGTCACGGGTAGGCAACCCGCACACAATGCTTCATATACACCCCATAACTTAACGAATGGAGCAATCCGTCTAGAATACTGGCGTAGCCTTGTTCCCACGGCCTATCCACGGGCCCGGGGAGGAGTAAGCCGTGTATACCCGCGTTGAGAGTAGCTCCGCGGTGCAGCAGCTTGCGATCGGCCTTCACGACCCCGCCCGTGATCGACCCTGGGTCGTCGTCTCCTCGCCGTTCGGAACGGCCGTCCCCGAGATCGGCATCGACCAGCTCGCCACCCAGATCGGCGACGTCGCGCGCGTTTTCCTCGTGCAGACCGGTGAACTCACCCGGCAGCTCGGCGACCTGCTCCCCGCCCAATTCCAGGTCTATGGCAGCGCCGGACGGTCATACCCGACCGGGCCGAACCCCTTCGCCGACCTCGCGAGGTCCCGCCTGCGCTTCACGCACGGCGACCCCCAGCACGCGACAGACCAACTCGTCACGGATGCCCTCGCCCACGCCCACCACGCCGGTCTCTTCGCGCTCGCCCCGGCATCCGTCATCACCGTCACCGGCACCGTCAAGGGTTTCATGCTGCACGGTTCCCGCGCCCTCGTCGAGCTCGACGGCGGCGGCATGGCGACCATCTGGCAGGAACTCACCTACCCGCCCGTGCCGCTGGACTGGACCCTCTCCCCGGGTCAGCGCATCCAGGGCGCCCTCGACGCCCCGACCCACCGGCTGAACGTCGAGCTCAAACCGCCGACCACCGAGGTGATCGCCCGTCGTTACCCGCACGGGAGCGTCACCCTCGCCCTGGTGCAGAAGGTCAGCTCGCAGAAGGCCGTGCTTGCCCTGCACCCACACCTCTCGTTCACGATCACACGTGCCGACATCTCGGCCAACCCGCGCGACCTCGTCGACACCCTACTGTCCGAGGGCGATGTCGTCGCAGCGCGGGTCATGCACCTGCCGAGTGGCGCCCTTCATCTGGTGCTCAGCGACGTCGACGACGACGAGCCGGTGTTGCCGCCGCTCGCCGCCGTGCTCAACGGGCCGCCCTGGCTGCGCGAGAACCGACCGCTGCTCCCGCTCGTCGAGGACGACGACACGGGAAGCGGCGACGACCTCGTCTTCGACCCGGCCATGTCCGCGAAGGGCCTTGCCGGGTTCGTTCGCGCGGCCGGCGCCGCCCTCTCCCAGGACGACCTGCACGGCGAGGTCGGTCCGGACGCGCTCGCCGGTGCTAACGCCGTGCGGCCCTCGCCCGCCGACCTCGCCGCTCCCCGGCCGATCGTGCCGCGGCCGTTCCCCGGGCCCGGCCGCGTGCACGCCGTGCGCCGGCCCACGCCCGCAACCGCCGGTTTTCCCGGCGCGATCCCGTTCCGCGTCGGCCCGACTCCGGCGCCGTGCGCGCCGACGTCGGTGTCTGCCCTGCAGTCCACCCAGCTCTCCCTCGCCGAGGCGAAGGCGAAGATCACCCGGCTCGAGGCGCAACTCGTCGAGGCCGGAAGCACGGAGTCCGACCTGGCCCGCCTGCGCGAACAGGCCCGCTCCGCGCAGCTGCAGCTCCGCGACGCGCTCGTCGAACTCGGCACCCTGCGCCACACCGTCGCCGAACTCCGCGACGAGCAGCGCACCCAGAAGCGGATGCTGCGCGAGTCCCGCCGCACCGTCGTCGCCCCCGTCGCGAACAGCGAGTACGAGTCCCGCCGCGCCCTCTGGGAGGACGCCACCAGCTGGGTCCGCCACGAGATCGCCCTCGCCTGGGTCGACCGGGTCCCGGAATCCGACCGCGAGGAATGGCCGCTGCCGCATAGCTACGGCCTGTCCGACCGGTTCGCGGATTCCCTGAGCGGGCTCGACGACGGCCAGCTCGCGAAGGCGTTCAAGGCATCCGTCGACGTGCTCACCGGACGGGTCAAGACTCTGCAGGGCCGCCACCTGCACGCGCTGCGCCAGGGTGCCGGGCCTGCCGACCCGCACCTGCTGCGCTGGGACGGCGCCCGTTGCATGCGGGTGTCGATCGAGCAGAACACGCCCGCCGCGCGGCGGATGCACTTCTGGCAGAAGCCCGACGGCAGCGTCGAGCTGATCCGCGTCGTCACCCACGACGACATGGAAGCCTAGCCAGCCCCTCCCGATCGCCTCGGGTCGCCTCGGGGTCGCCTCGGGGTCGCCCGAGTGTCGTGATCGTGCTCAGTTGCGGAGAAAACACCTTCTTTGCTTCCGGG